>DATFKM010000077.1:0-4043 GCA_035268645.1 Paracoccaceae bacterium
GTCGACGGCAGCCGCGACCAGCTCGCCGAGACCACCACCCTCGCCGGGCGCGTCTACGCCCGCGTCGAGACCTACGGCATCGCGCACGAAGTCTCCGCCCAGCATTTCGACTCCGACCGCGACAGCGTCGACGCCGGCGTCGTCTCGCGCTTCGACGGCGAGCGCACCAAGCTCGAATGGCTGGCGGCGACGCCGCTCGCGGCTTTCGCCGGTCTTCAGGCCGGCGCCGACTGGACGCGCGAGAGCCTCGACACCGACGACGGCTTCGGCACGCAGCAGGAGGACGCCTCGGAGATCGCCGGCGCCTTCGCCCAGCTCACCCTCGACCCGATCGAGAGCCTGACCCTCACCGCCGCGGTCCGGCACGACGAGCACACCGAATTCGGCGGCTTCACCACCGGACGCGGCACCCTCGCCTATCGGCCGCTCGAGGGCACCAAGCTCCGCGCCTCCGTCGCCAACGGCTTCCGCGCGCCGACCAACTTCGAGCTCTTCGCCCCCGGCTTCGGCAACGCGGCGCTCGACGCGGAGACCTCGGTCAGCGCCGACGCGGGGATCGAGCAGACCCTCTGGAACGGCCGCGCCCGCGTCGCCGCCGGCGTGTTCTGGATCGAGACGGACGATCCCATCGTCTTCGACCTCGCCACCTTCACCTACCAGCAGGGGACCGTCTCCACGACCGCGCAGGGCGTGGAACTCGAAGGCGCCGTGCGCCCGATCGAGGCGCTGGAGATCGCCGTCAACTACACCTACACCGACGCCTCGGACGACGACGGAAACCCGGTCGCCTTCACCTCCGAGCATCAGGTCGGCGCCTCCGCCCGCTGGCAGGCTACCGACCGCCTCGGCCTCGGCGCCACGGCGAGCTACGTCACCGGCCTGCAGAACCTCGGCGCCTCGGAGGAGACCTACTTCCTCCTGAACGCCCGCGCCGACTTCCGGGTGACGGACCGCGCCACCCTCTACGTCCGGGCCGAGAACCTGCTGGATCAGGAGTATCAGACCGTCGACGGCTTCGGCACGCCGGACCTCTCGGCCTATGCCGGGGTGTCGCTCCGCTTCTGAGCCCTTGCCTCCGGCGGGCGGCGGGGCGACCTTCGCCCCCGAACCCGCCGGAGGATCCCCATGACCGACACGCCCCGCCTGTTCCGACCGCTCGAGCTGCGCGGCCAGACGCTCCGCAACCGCATCGTGGTCTCGCCGATGTGCCAGTATTCGGCACATGAGGGGCGGCTGGAGGCGTGGCACCTCGTGCATCTCGGCCGCTTCGCCACCGGCGGCGCCGGCCTGATCTTCACCGAGGCGACGGCGGTGCAGAAGGGCGGGCGCATCACCCACGGCTGCGCCGGCCTCTGGACCGACGACCAGATCGACGGCCACGCCGCCGTCTGCCACTTCGCCGCCCGGCACGGCGCGCTCCCCGCCATCCAGCTCGGCCATGCCGGCCGCAAGTCCGGCATGCAGCGCCCATGGTACGGCAACGGTCCGCTGGACGAGGACGACTTCGCCCGCGGCGACATGCCCTGGACGCCGGTCGGCCCCACGGCCGAACCCGTCCCGGGCGGCTTCGCCGCGCCGCACCCGCTGACCGAGGCCGAGATCGCCCAGCTCGTCGAGGACTTCGCCGAGGCCGCGCGCCGCGCCCATCGCGCCGGCTACCGCGCCGTCGAGGTCCACGGCGCCCACGGCTACCTGATCCACAGCTTCCTCTCGCCGCTCGTCAACACGCGCAACGACGGCTACGGCGGCGACCGCAACGGCCGCATGCGCCTCGCCGTCGAAGCCTGCGAGGCGGTCCGCGCCGCCCTGCCGGACGACGTGCCCCTCTTCTTCCGCACCTCGGCCATCGACGGCCCCGAGAACGGCTGGAGCCTCGACGACACCGTGGAACTCGCCAAGGCGCTCAAGACCGCCGGCGTCGACGTGATCGACTGCTCCTCCGGCGGCGTCTCCGGCCCCGCGACGGCGTCGGGCGGCGGCAGGCGCCAGCCCGGCTGGCAGGTTCCCTACGCCGCCCGCGTGCGCGACGAGGCCGGCCTGATGACCCAGGCCGTCGGCCTGATCACCCACCCCCGCCAGGCCGAGGAGGTGCTCGCCGCCGGCGCCGCCGACCTGATCGCGCTCGGGCGCGAGCTTCTCGCCGACCCGATGTGGCCGCACCGCGCCGCGGCCGAGCTCGGCGCCGACGACGCCTATGCCGACTGGCCCGAGCAGTACGGCTGGTGGCTGGTCCGCCGCGACCGGACCTCCGAGTACTGGCGCCCGGCCGAGGCCGCGGAGTGAGGATCGCCGTCCTCGACGACTGGCAGGGCGTCGCGACGGACTGCGCCGACTGGTCCCCGGTCGGCGCGCCGACCGTGTTCCGCGAAAGCCTCTCCGGCGACGCCCTGATCGAGGCGCTCCAGCCCTTCGAGGTCGTGGTGCTGATGCGCGAGCGCACGCCCTTCCCGGCCGCGACGATCGAGGCGCTGCCGAACCTGAAGCTCATCGTCACCACAGGCCCGCGCAACGCCGCCATCGACGTCGCCGCCGCCGACCGTCGCGGCATCCCCGTCTGCGGCACCGGCAGCCGGCTCGAATCGACCGCACAGCTCACGCTCGCGCTGATGCTGGCCGGCACGCGCGGCCTCGTGGCGGAGACGCTCTCCGTCCGCGCCGGCGGCTGGCAGACCGGCCTCGGCCGCGATCTCGACGGGCTGACCCTCGGCGTGATCGGCCTCGGGCGCATCGGCGCCCGCGTGGCGGAGCTCGCCCGCGCCTTCGGCATGTCGCCGCTGGCCTGGTCGGCCAACCTGACGCCCGAGCGCTGCGCCGAGGCCGGCGTCGGCCACGCCCCCAGCCTCGACGCCCTGCTGGAGGCCGCGGACGTCGCCACGATCCACCTCGTCCTCTCGGACCGCAGCCGCGGCCTGATCGGCGCGCCCGAGCTCGCCCGCATGAAGCCGGGCGCCCTGCTCGTGAACACCTCCCGCGGCCCCATCGTCGAGGAGGCCGCCCTCGCCCGCGCCCTCCGCGAGGGCCGGATCACCGCCGCGCTCGACGTCTACGACGTGGAGCCGCCCTCAGCCGACCACCCCTTCCGCGACCCGGACCTGATCGACTCCGGCCGCCTGATCCCGACGCCGCATCTCGGCTACGTCAGCCGGCAGACCTACCAGACCTTCTGGACCGGCGTGGTCGAGGCGATCGCCGCCTGGGGGGCCGGCGCCCCGATCCGCGTCATCCGGCCCTGACGCCTCAGCCCTTCGGCGGCCCCGCCACCACCCCGTCGTCGAACAGCCTGCCGATCTCGCCCGAGCCGAGCCCGACGACGTCCGCCAGCACCGCCTCCGTATGCTCTCCCAGCAGCGGCGCCGGCCGCGGATCCTCCCGCGCCTCGGCCGAGAACTCGAACGGCGTGCCCGGCGTCGGATAGGCCCCGATCCCCGGCTGCTCGACCAGCTTGAACATCGGATTGTCGGGCGAGAGGTCCGGATCGTCCCGCACCGCCTCCGCGAAGCTCCGGAACTCGGACCAGGTGAGCCCGGCAGCCTCGAACAAAACCCGAACCTCGTCCACGTTGCGCGCCGCGAACCAAGGCTTCAGCACCCCCGTGATCTCGTGCCGCGCCGCCCAGCGCGCCCCCTCCTCGCCCAGATCGAGGCCCAGCCGAGCCGCCAAGGCCGCCATCTCCGCCTCGGTCCCCGTCACCTTGACCAGCCCGCCCCACTGCCGGTCGGTCAGCCCGATCACCATCACCCGCCGCCCGTCCGCGCAGACGAAATCCTGCCCATAGGCGCCGTAGAGCACGTTGCCGCCCTTGGGCCGGTCCACCTCGTTCACGCAGACCTCGCCGATGATGCCGAGATGCCCCAGCATCGCCGCCGCCGCGTCCTTCAGCGAGAACTCCACCAGCTGCCCCTCGCCGGTCTTCAGCCGCCGCCGCTCCGCCGCCAGCAGCGCCGAGACCGCCATGTTCCCCGCGATGCAGTCCCAGGCCGGCAGGACGTGCGCCACCGGCTCGGACGAGCCCTCCGGTCCCGTCGCGCTCGGGAATCCCAGCG
>DATFKM010000078.1:0-6499 GCA_035268645.1 Paracoccaceae bacterium
CTCGGCGTCGTCGGCCAGCGCGACCGCCACGGTGCGCGGGGTCGCCGTGGCGCCCCAGGCGCGCGCCTCGAGCGCCAGCGTCACCTCCCCGTCCGCCTTCGGGGTCCAGCTGAACAGCACCCGGTTGAAGTTCAGGTTCAGCCCGCCGACGCCGGGGTTGTAGGCCGCCTCCTCGCGCTGCTCGGGATCGATGCGCGGCGCCTCGGGCAGGCCGGGATCGACGAGGAAGCGCCCCGCGACGCCGGTGAGCCCGCGGCCGTGGGCCTGGGCGGCGAGTTCGGCGAGGTCCTCGGTGTCGAGCTCCGGATCGCCGCCGCCGACCAGCACCAGGTCGCCCTGCACGATCCCGCCCTCGACCGGGCCGGTCGTCACCAGCCGCGTCTCGAAACGGTGCTCGGGGCCGAGCCGCTCCAGCGCGTACTGCGCCGTCACCGCCTTGGCGACCGAGGCCGGGGGAAATCCCTCCTCGGCGCGCATGGCCTCCAGCATATCCCCGGTCTCGAGATCGATCAGCGCGAAGCCGACGCGGCCGGTCAGGCCGCCCCGCATCGCCGCCTCGGCCAGCGCGGCGGCGCCCGTCGGGGGACCCTCCGCGCCGCCCGGCCGCGGCGCCGGAAGCTCCGCGACCGCGGGCGCGCCCGCCGCCGCAGGACCGGCCGCCAGCGCCGCCCACCCCGCCAGAAGCGCGCCGATCACGGCGCGCCGACCGAACCTACCCGAACCCGTCATACGCCTCTCACGCCCTTTGCATCGGCCGGCGCGCACCCTGCGCCCGGCCCCCGTCCCGGCTCAACCCCCGCGCTCGGGCCAACGCCCGGCGCGGCGAAGATCGGTCGAGGAGAGATCGCTCATCGGCCCCGTCAGCAGCACCCAGGCCGGCGGATCCGCAGAGGCGAGGCCGGCGGCGGCCCGTTCCGGCAGCCGCCCGCGGCGCAGCGTCCGCGCCGCCGGCGAAAGCCCCGCCGCGAGCTGCGCGCCCGGCCGCGCCAGCACGCCGATCGGCACGGTCGCGGCGATCTCGCGCCAGCGCTCCCACCGATGGAAGCCGGCGAGATTGTCCGCCCCCATCAGCCACACGAAGCGCACCTCCGGAAACCGCTCGGTAAGCGCCGCCAGCGTCTCGGCGGTGTAGCGGGTGCCGAGCCGCGTCTCGAGATCCGTCACGTCCACCCTCGGATGGCGCATCATGGCGCGGCACGCCGCCAGCCGCGCCTCGAGCGAGGCGGGCCCGCGCGCCTTCAGGGGATTGCCGGGCGAGACCAGCCACCAGACGCGCCTCAGCCCGAGCCGGCGCAGCGCCCAGCGGGTGACGTGGACGTGCCCGGCGTGCGGCGGATCGAAGGAGCCGCCGAGCAGCCCCACCGTCAGCCCGCGGGAGACCGTCGGAAAGCCCCGCATGCCGCACCCTCCCGGACCTCGCCGCCCGCCGTCCGCGCGGGCCGCCGCCTCGTGCCGGGCGGGCCGGGCGCTGTCAACGCCCGCCGACTTGCCGCACGCCGGCCCCGCCTGTAGGGAGTGGCCCGATCCCTCACCGAGAATCCGCGGAGCGACGCATGGCCTCCTATCAGTACGTCTATCACATGGACGGGGTCTCGAAGGCCTACCCGGGCGGCAAGAAGTGCTTCGAGAACGTCCGCCTCAACTTCCTGCCCGGCGTGAAGATCGGCGTGGTCGGCGTCAACGGCGCCGGCAAGTCCACCCTGATGCGCATCATCGCCGGCATCGACAAGGACTTCCAGGGCGAGGCCTGGGCCGCCAAGGGCGCGCGGGTCGGCTACCTGCCGCAGGAGCCGCAGCTCGACGAGGCCAAGACGGTGCGCGAGAACGTCATGGACGGCGTCGCGGGCAAGAAGGCGCTGCTCGACGAGTACAACGGGATCGCCATGAAGCTGGCCGAGGACTACTCGGACGAGGCCATGGAGAAGATGACCGAGCTGCAGGACCAGATCGACGCACAGAACCTCTGGGAGCTCGACAGCCAGATCGACGTCGCCATGGAGGCGCTGCGCTGCCCTCCCGACGAGGCGGACGTCACCACCCTCTCGGGCGGCGAGAAGCGTCGCGTGGCGCTCTGCAAGCTGCTGCTCGAGGCGCCCGAGATGCTGCTGCTCGACGAGCCGACCAACCATCTCGACGCCGAGACCATCCTCTGGCTGCAGAAGCACCTGATCGAGTACAAGGGCACGATCCTGATCGTGACCCACGACCGCTACTTCCTCGACGACATCACCGGCTGGATCCTCGAGCTCGACCGCGGGCGGGGAATCCCCTACGAGGGCAACTACTCGGCCTGGCTCGAGCAGAAGGCCAAGCGCCTCGAGCAGGAGGCGCGCGAGGACAAGGCCCGCCAGCGCACCCTCAGCCGCGAGCTCGAATGGGTCCGCCAGGGCGCCAAGGCCCGACAGGCGAAGTCGAAGGCCCGCCTCAAGGCCTATGACGAGCTCGCCAACAAGTCCGAGCGCGAGCGGGTGGGCAACGCCCAGATCATCATCCCGAACGGTCCCCGCCTCGGCAACAAGGTGATGGAGGTCGAGGGGCTCAGGAAGGCCTACGGCAACCGGCTGCTCTTCGACGACCTCTCGTTCAGCCTGCCGCCCGGCGGCATCGTCGGCGTGATCGGCCCGAACGGCGCCGGCAAGTCGACGCTGTTCCGCATGATCACCGGACAGGAGCAGCCCGACGACGGCGCCATCGAGTTCGGCGACACCGTGAAGCTCGCCTATGTCGACCAGTCGCGCGACGCGCTCGACCCGGACAAGAACGTCTGGGAGGAGATCTCGGACGGGCTCGACGTGATCCGCCTCGGCGACGCCGAGATGGCCTCGCGCGCCTATGTCGGCGCCTTCAACTTCAAGGGCGGCGATCAGCAGAAGAAGGTCGGCCTGCTCTCGGGCGGAGAGCGCAACCGGGTGCACATGGCCAAGCTCCTGCGCGAGGGCGGCAACCTGCTGCTCCTCGACGAGCCCTCCAACGATCTCGACGTCGAGACGCTGCGCGCGCTCGAGGACGCGCTGGAGGAGTTCGCCGGCTGCGCCATGGTGATCAGCCACGACCGCTGGTTCATGGACCGGCTCTGCACCCACATCCTCGCCTTCGAGGGCGACAGCCACGTCGAGTGGTTCGAGGGCAACTTCGGCGAATACGAGGCCGACAAGATCCGCCGCCTCGGCCCCGACGCGGTGGAGCCGAAGCGCATCAAGTACAAGAAGTTCAGCCGCTGAGACGGGGCGGGGCGGCCGTGCGGTCGCCCGGAACGCCCTTTCGCGAGCCTGTCGTCCAATCCGGCCTCGATCGCCGGCAACCCGGCCGCCGCCGGCGCGTCGCCACGTCCGAGGCGCCGGACGGCCGGCGGGCGTCGCCGCTTGGAGGGCGCGCTTCGCGCCTCCCGAATCATCCTCCGGAACACGTGACCCGGACGCGTCCCCCGCCGGGGGCTTCGCCTTGCGCTTCGTGCGCCCGGGGACCTCGCGCATCTCGGCGTCGAGGGCCGACGGGCCAAGGCGCCCTTCGTCGGCGCTCCGGAGAACCTCGACGCCGGCGGCGGCGCGACGCGCGGGCGTCGATCCTCCGGCCGGGGCCCGACGGCCGCGACCGGTCCGACCCATCCCGCCGGTCTGCGTCGCCTTCCGCGCCACGGCCCGTCCGCCCGACGACCGCCCGCTTGGCGCCCCGAACCGCACCGCCTAGACTGCTGCGCGACGGGGCTCTGCGACCGCCCCGCGTGCGGAGAGGACGGCGGACATGGGCGACATCCTCGTCTCGACGATCCTCCCGCTGGCGCTCGCCTTCATCATGTTCTCGCTCGGGCTCGGCCTCACGCCGGCCGACTTCGCCCGCGTCGCCCGGCGCCCCGGCGCGGTCGGGCTCGGCCTCGTCGCGCAGATCGTCATGATCCCGGCCGTCGCCTACGCGCTGCTGCCTTCCGCCGGGCTGCCGGCGGACTTCGCCTTCGGGGTGATGATCCTCGCCCTCTGCCCCGGCGGCGTGACCTCGAACCTCCTCACGCGCCTCGCGGGCGGCGACGTCGCGCTCTCGGTCACGCTCACCGCGGTCGCGAGCCTCCTCGCGGTCCTCACCGTTCCGCCCCTCGCCGCGTTCTTCGCCGGGCGGATCCTCGGCGAGGCGGCGGCGAGCGTGAACGTCGCCGCCCTCGCCCTCGCGCTCGCGGCGATCACGGCGCTTCCGGTCGCTCTCGGCGTCGCCGTCCGGACCTGGGCGCCGGCCTTCGCGAAAAGGGTCGAGCCGACGGCGGCGCGTCTCGCCATCCTCCTCTTCGCGACGATCGTCATCGGAGCCGTCGCCGCCAACCGCGACCTCGTGGCCACGCACCTCCCCCGCCTCGGGCCGCTCCTCGTCGGGCTCAACGTCGCGCTGCTGGCGGGGGGCCTCGCCCTCGGCGCCCTCGCGGGCCTCGACCGGCGCGGGCGCGTCGCCGTCGCCATGGAGGCGGGCGTCCAGAACGGCACGCTCGGCATCGCCGTCGGGGCGATGCTGGCGGGCGGCGGCGCGGCCGTGCCGGTGTTCTCCCTGCCTTCGGCCGGCTATGGGATCACCATGTATCTCGTCGCCCTGCCCTTCGTGCTCTGGGCCCGGCGCTGGACCCGCGCCGCGGCGCCGGCGCCCGCATGAGCCCGCCCGTCCCCATCGGGATCGCCGGCTGCGGGCGCATGGGGCGCGGCATGCTCGCCGCGCTCCGCCGCGCCGGCTTCGACGCCCGCGGGCTCGACCTGACGCCGCCGCAGTCCTACGGCGACCTCGCCCCGGCGATGACCGACGACCCGGACGCCTTCGCGCCGGGCCTGGGGACCCTCTTCACGGTGGTCCGCGACGAGGCCGAGACCGAGGCGCTGCTGTTCGGTCCGAAGGGCCTCGTTCGGCGCGCCGGGGCGTTGGAGATCCTCGCCGTCTCCTCGACGCTGTCGCCGCCCTACGTGCGGGCGCTGCGCGATCGGGTCCCCGGCCGTGTCGCCCTCGTCGACGCGCCGATGACGGGCGCGCAGGTGGCGGCGGACGAAGCGCGCCTCGCCTTCATGCTGGGCGGCGCGGCGGCGGATCTCGACCGGCTCGCCCCGCTGCTGGAGGCGATGGGGACGCGCTTCCACCGCATGGGTCCCTTCGGGGCCGGCATGACCGCCAAGGTGATGAACAATCTCGTCGCCGCCGCCTCCACCGCGATGACCCGGCTGGCGATCGACTGGGGCGAGGCGAACGGCCTCGATCCCGCGCGGCTGCGCGCGCTGATGCACGACGGCTCCGGGCAGACCTGGTTCGGCTCGAATTTCGAGGCCATCGAGTTCGCCCGCGACGGCCACGCCCCCGACAACACGATCGGCATCATCGTCAAGGACGTCGAGAGCGCCCTCGCCGCCGCGCCGGAGGGGGCCGACCCGGCCCTTCCCAAGGCGGTGCAGGCCGCGCTGCGCGCGCTCGGCCCACTGGGCCTCCGGGACTCCGATGTGGACAGGACAGGTCCCGCCTCCGCATAGTCGCTCCACGCCGCGTCCATCCCGCCGAGAGGTCCGCGATGCCCCGCCGTGCCGCCGCGCCCCAGCCCGCCCTCGCGCTCGCCGCCCTCGCGCTCGCCGCCTTCGTCCCGGCCGCGGCCCCGGCGCAGGAAGACCTGCGCGCCCGGCTCGTGGCCGAGGGCGGCTGCCGAGACTGCGACCTGCGCCGCGCGGAGCTGCGCGCGCTCGAGGTCACGGAAGCCGATTTCGGCGACACGATCCTTCGCGAGGCCGATCTCAAGGGCGCGCTTCTCCCCTTCGCGGACTTCACCGACGCCGACCTGCGGCGGGCCGAGATGGAGCGGATGACCGCGCAGGGCGCGGATTTCACGGACGCCCAGCTGCGCGGGGCCGACCTCGAGAAGGCGGTGCTGCACGATTCCGCGTTCGTCGACGCGGACCTGCGAGGCATCGATCTCGCCGAGGCGGACCTTTCGCGCGCCCGGCTGATGGAGGCCGACATCCGCGGCGGTCATCTGCGGCGCGTCCGCGCCGCCGGCGCGGACTTCACCGAGGCGCGGATGAGCGAGGTGGACCTCGAGCGCGCCGTGCTGGCCGGCGCACGGCTCGACCGGGCCAAGCTCGACCGGGCCGATCTGGACCGGGTCGAGGCGGACGGCGCCTCGTTCCGCGGCGCCGACATGCGCGACGCACGGCTGACCAGCGCCTCGCTGCGCGGAGTCGACATGGCCGGCGCCGATCTCGCCGGGGCGCTTCTGCGACGCGCCGATCTTTCGGGCGCCGATCTTTCCGGGACCTCCGGGCTGGTGCAGGCCGATCTCGTCTCGGCCTGCGGGGACGACGAGACGCGCCTTCCCGAAGGGCTCGCCGTCGAGCCCTGCGGGGACTGACGCCGCGCCGGACGATCGCGCCCCGGCCGCTTTCGCGGGCGCCCCGGCGCCGACGGCGCAGTTGAATTCCGGCCGGCGAGTTGCGAAGGTCTTTCGGCCACGGAACGAAGGGGGAGCGCATCCCATAGAGACCGGCGCAGCGAT
>DATFKM010000079.1:0-7615 GCA_035268645.1 Paracoccaceae bacterium
GGGCCGGACGGGGTGGGCGGGTGGGCGGCCGGCCCGGGTGCGGACGCGCCGCCCGCCGCCTGAGCGCCGGCCGGGGCGGCGCTCAGACGGCGCCGGTCTCGGCCAAGGCGAGGCGCCATTCCTCGGCCACCTCGTCGTCCGGGTCCCGCGCAGCGGGCGCGAGGGCGGAGAGGCGCGCCGGCGCAAGGCGCGAGAGCGCCCAGACCGCCGCGCCGCGGATCAACGGCTCGGGATCCGAAAGCCGAGCCTCCACGACCGGGACCAGCTCCGGAAGGCCGGAATTGCCGATCGCCACCAATATGTTGCGCAGGAACCTACCGCGACCGATGCGCTTGATCGGGGAGCCGCGGAACACCTCGCGGAAGCCGTCTTCCGTCAGACCCGCGAGCTCGGAGAGGCGCGGGCGGCTCAGCTCCAGCCGCGCGGCGTAGGCGATCTCCCGCGCCTCCGCCGCGAACTTGTTCCAAGGGCATACGGCGAGGCAGTCGTCGCAGCCGTAGACGCGGTTGCCGATGAGCGGGCGGAACTCCCGCGGGATCGGTCCCTTCAGCTCGATCGTCAGGTAGGAGATGCATCGCCGGGCGTCGAGCTGGAAGGGCGCCGGGAAGGCCGCCGTCGGGCAGACGTCGAGGCAGCGTCGGCAGGAGCCGCAATGCTCGCCCTCCGGCGCGTCGGGCGGCAGCGCGGCGGTGGTGAAGATCGCGCCGAGGAAGATCCAGTTGCCGAGATCGCGCCCGAGCAGGTTGGTGTGCTTGCCCTGCCAGCCGAGGCCGGCGGCCGCGGCCAGCGGCTTCTCCATCACCGGGGCGGTGTCGACGAAGACCTTGACGCCGGTCTCCGGCCCGGCCGCGGCGATCAGGGCGCGGGCGAGGCGCTTCAGGCGCTTCTTGACGGTGTCGTGGTAGTCGCGCCCCTGCGCATAGACCGAGATCGCCGCCCGCTCCGGCCGCTCGAGCAGGGCGAGGGGATTCTCGGTCGGGGTGTAGGCGTCGGCGAGCATCACGACGCTGCGCGCCTCGGGCCAGAGCGCGGCGGGATCGCCGCGCCAACGGGCGCGGTCGGCCATCCAACCCATCTCGCCGTGGCGACCCTCCGCGAGGAAGCGGGCGAGACGGGGCGCGGCTTCGGAGATCGCGTCCGGCGCGGTCACGCCCATCGCCGCGAAGCCCTCGGCGCGGGCGGCCTCGGCGAGGGCGGCCTTGAGGGCGGCGGGGTCGGCTTCGGCTCGGGCGCTCATGCCCCTCCTGCTAACGCCTTGCGCGCCCCGCCGCAAAGGCGACGCGCGGCCCCCGGAGCCGTGCCTCAGAAGTCGAGGTCCGAGTAGTGCGGCGGCGGCGGGAAGCCCGAGAGGTGGTCGGCCAGCAGCGAGCGGAAGGCGGGACGGCTCTTGATCCGCTGGTACCAGGCCCGGGCGCCGGGCTGCGCCTCCCAGTCGACGTAGCCGATGTAGTCGAGGCAGGAGAGATGCGCGGCGGCGGCGAAGTCGGCGAGGCTCAGGCTCTCGCCCGCCAGCCAGCGGCGACGGTCCGCCAGCCAGCCGACGTATTCGAGATGGATCGCGAGATTGCGGCTGCCGGCGCGGATCATCGCGGAATCCGGTCCGCCCTCGCCGCGGATCTTCTTCATCACCCGTTCCTCGACGAGGGGCCGCGTCGCCTCGCGGTGCATCTTGTCGTCGAACCATGCGACGAGGCGGCGGACCTCCGCCCGGCGGAGCGGGTCGTCCGGCAGAAGCGGCGGGGTCGGGCGCGTCTCCTCGAGGTATTCGCAGATGGCGGCGCTGTCGCAGACCGTGCCGGCGTCGCCGTCGACGAAGACCGGGACCGCGCCCGCGGGATTGAGTCGCAGGAAGTCGATCTCCCGCCGCCACGGTGTCTCCTCGACCAGCTCCACCTCCACGCGCTTCTCCGCCAAACTCAGACGGACCTTGCGGCAGAAGGGCGAAAGCGGGATGTGATGGAGGCGGCGCAGCGGGGCGGTCATGCGGCGGAACTCCGTCGGCGGGCGGCCCCCGCCGGCGCGGGGACCCGAGGGGCACGAGGCGGGATGGCATGTCCGCAGGCCTCCGGCAATGGCGGGGAAGAGGGGAGCGCGCTTGCTCGACACCACAACCCTGATCGCGGCGGTCGCGGTCACGCTGCAGATCCTGGGCTTCCTGCTGCGCGACCAGGTCTCCCTGCGGCTGCTGGTGCTGGCGGGAAGCGCGTTCTACGTGCTGTATTATCTCGTCGTCGCCGACCGGCCGCTCTGGGACGCGATCGTGGGGACCACCGCCATCGCCGCGGCCAACCTTCTGGGTCTGATGGCGCTGCTGCTGAGCCGCGCGCGCTTCTCGGTGCCGGAGGCGCAGCGCGATCTGCTGGACGCGCTCAGGCCGCTGGAGCCCGGGCTGTTCCGCCGGCTGATGCGCGTCGGCGAGCTGGTGCGGGCCGAAGCGGCGCGCCCGATGACCGAGGAGGGCGCGGCGCCGGACGCCCTCTGGTTCGTGGCCGAGGGACGGATCGGGCTCGACAAGTTCGGCGAGTCGGTGGAGATCGAGGGGCCCTGCTTCATCGGCGAGATCGCCTGGCTTCAGGGCGTGCCGGCGACGGCGAGCACGCGGCTCCTGCCCGGGGCGAAAGCGGTGCGCTGGCCGCGCGGGCCGCTGCGGCAGGCGACACGGCGCAGCCCACGACTCGCCACGGCGCTGGAGGCGCTGATCGCGCAGGACATGGCGCGCAAGGTCGCGCTGGGTCGCCCGAAGGTGGCGCCGGCGGGGGCGCGCGGCGTTCTCGGCGGGGTGGAGACGGCGCCGGGAAGCACGGCCTGAGCGCCGCCGTGGCCCGATCAGGCCGCGTCGACCACCGAGAGGTTCTCCCACGCGTCGTCGATGAAGTCCGGATGCAGGCTGCGCGGCAGGCCGTGGTAGTCGCAGGAGGCGATGGCCTGGTCTATCAGGTAGACGGCGTGATAGGCGGCGAAGCCGATGTCGTGCTTGGCGTAGAGTTCCGCGAGGATGTGGGCCAACGCGTCCTCGACCGGCTCGATCCCGCGGGCCTTGGCGACGCGCAGGAAGATCTTGACGAAATCCTCGCGCGAAGGGCGGTCGATCAGGATCTTGTAGTAGATCCGGCGCAGGCCGGCGACGTCCAGCAGATCGGCCGGGTTGATGTTCGTGGAGAAGATCATCAGCGTGTCGAAAGGGACCTGGAAGCTCAGCCCCGACTGCAGCGAGAGGTAGTCCACCCCCTCCTCCATCGGCACGATCATGCGGTTGATCAGCGCCTGCGGGGCCTCCTTCTGGCGGCCGAGGTCGTCCACGATGAAGACGCCGTTGCCGGCCTTGACGTGCAGCGGCGCCTGATAGACGCGCGAGGTCGGGTTGAAGCGGAGCGCAAGCATGTCGGTGGTCAGCTCCGCGCCGGTGATCACGGCCGGGCGCACGCAGTGGGCGAAGCGCAGGTCCGGCGCGCCCTCGTGGATCATCTCCGCCGGCGTCCAGGGATCCTCGTCCGGCATCAGCCGGTGCAGGGCCGGATCGAAGAGCTGGATCACCTCGCCCTCGACGTAGAGGGCGTAGGGCACCCACGCGCCGCCCTCCATGGCGCGGGCGAGGGCATGGGCGTAGCTGGACTTGCCGTTGCCGGGAGGCCCGTAGAGCAGGATCGAGCGGCCGGAATTCACCGCCGGACCGAGGCGGTCCAGCACCCCCGCCGGCGTGATCAGATGGGTGAAGGCGGCGGTGAGCCGGGCGCGGTCGATGCGCCGGTCGCGCACCGCCTGCGCCTCGACCATGGCGCGCCAGCGGTCCAGCGTGACGGGCGCCGGTCCGGCGTAGTCGAGGCGGCTCGCGGCCTCGCCGGCGCGGCGGCGGCCGGCGTCGGTCAGTTCGTAACGCATCTCGGAGCGGAGGTCGGCCCGGAGCTGTCCGAGGGGGGCGATCATCCGGTCGGCGCGAAGCTGGTCCACGAGGTCGCTCACGACGGTCGGCGCGACGCGCATGGCGTCGCAGAGATCGCCGCCCGTCTCGATGCCGCGACGGAACATCACGCGCAGCGCGTGCTCGGCGAGAAACTCCCGCGGCAGGCCCGTGGCCTCGATCGTGCGGGGGGCCGGCGGCGCCTCGGCTTCCGCCGCATCGGGCGCCAGGGCGGCGGCGGGCGCGGGAGGGGTGGCGTCGTTCATGGCGGCGCTCCGTCGGGGACGCGGGGAGGCTCAGGCCGATGCGGGCGGCAGCGACAGGACCAGGTGGGCGACAAGGGCGGCGGCGATGGAGACGCCCATCGGGAAGCGTCGGGCGTGGCGGCGCAGGCCCCGCCAGGAGGTGTCGGACGGCGTCAGCCGGCGCGCCGCCAGGACCAGAACGAGGCCGGCGAGAAGCGCGACCGAGAGCAGGAACATCGCCGCGCCCGCCTGCGCGGGAGGGATCCACAGGGCGGCGGCGGCGAGCATCTTGACGTCCCCCCCGCCCATGCGCCCGGCGGCGAAAAGCGCGTAGCCGACGAGGAGCACGGCCGTCGCGATGCCGAGCCGCCAGAGCGCAGCCTCGAGCGGCAGGGTCGCGGCGGCGACCGGCACGAAGAGGAGCGCCAGCGCCGCGTTCAGCCAGTTCGGGATGCGCATTCGGCGCAGATCCCAGAGCCCGCCGAGCGCGGCGAGCGGGCCGGCGAGCGCCAGCGCCAGCCACGCCGCGCCGACGGGGCCGAGGGCGAGGCCCTCCGGCGTCATTGGATCACCCCGAGCGCGGCGAGCTTGTCCGCCGCCGGCGCGTAGTGGCGCGGATGCACGGCGAGCGACTGCTCGAGCAGGCCGCGGCCGACCTCCCGGTCGCCCTTACGCAGCGCGATGACCCCGAGATTGTGCAGGATCACCGCCCGCTCCTCCTCGGCAAGGGTCACGAGCGGGACGCGGTACTTGCGCTGCAGGCCGTAGGCGATGGCGAGATTGTTCTTGGCGCCGAAGAGCCGCGGATCGAGGGTCACCGCCTCCTCGAAACGTTCCTCGGCGGCCGCCATGTCGCCGCGCGCCATCTCCGAGACCCCCCAGTTGTTCACCACGCCCGCAGGCTCGGGCGAGAGATCCCGCGCGCGGGCGTAGGCGGCGTCCGCCGCGTCCCACTCGCCGCGCTGATCGGCGAGGAAGGCGCTTACGAGCAGTTGGCGCGAGGTCTCCTGACCCGGCGGCAGCAGCGAGAGCTGCCCCTCCACCTCGTCCCAGAGGTCCAGCCGCGCCAGCACGAAGGCGTAGTCGACGCGGTCGCGTCGCGTCGCCTCGCCCGACTCGACGAGCCGGCGCCAGACGAGGCGGGATTCGCCGTACTGGGCGTTGCGGTCGAGCGCGCGGGCGTAGCCCCGGCGAAGCTCCACGTCATCCGGATCCTGCGCGAGGGCCTGGCGGAAGTAGGACACCGCCTCGTCGGCGCCGGCGACGGTGAGCATCAGGTCGTTGAGGCTGTCCTGGTCGAGCGGGTTGACGGCGCCTTCGGCGCGCTCGGCCTCGATGTCGACGTTGGGCTCTGAGAACCCTGTGCAGCCCGTGACGAACAGCGCGAGCGCGAGCAGGGCGGCGGGGCGGGCGGTCATGCGGAATCCTCCGGGACGTCGGGCGGCGGGGGCGCGTCGGCCGGCGCGGGTTCGAGCCGCCAGCGGCCGGCGCCCCTCGGGATCAGGCGGTGAGTCGGGGCCGACGCGTCGGGCGCGGCGGTGGCCGGCCCGGGGCCGGCGTCAGCGTCAGCGGGGTCGGGGCCGGAGAGGGCTCCGCCCGCGAGAGCGATGTTGCGGTCGATCCGGGCGAGCAGCCCGGCGGAGCCTTCGGCCTCGGCCAGACGCCGGGCGACGGCGAGCTCGGAGAGCGCGGCCTGGCGCCGTCCGAGAGACAGCCGGACCGCGGCGAGGTTGTTGCGCGCCGCGGCGCTTCGCGGCCAGCGTTCGACGGCGCGGACCAGGATCGCCTCGGCTTCGGCGGACCGGCCCTGCCGGCTCAGCGCGGCGCCGAGGCCGACGAGGGCGTGCAGGTCGTCGGGCCCGCGCGTCAGCAGGAGCCGGCGGAATGCGCGCTCCGCCGCCTCCGCGTCGCCGGCGGCGAGGCGCGCCGCGGCGGCCTCCACCGGCGTCGGGGGCGGCGCGGGCACGGCGGGAACGACCTCGGGCGCCGCCGCGTCGGTCTCCGAGGATGCGGATCGGGCGGCCGGCTCCGCGACCTCCGCCGCGGGCATGGGCGCTTCGGCGCCGGTCCCGATGGGCGTCGGCGGCGTTCGGGCGGCGCGGGGACGTGGCCGCAGCGGGCCGGCTGGCGACGCCGAAGGGCCTTCGGCTCTCGGCGGATCGGCCGTGGAGCCGGCGGCTTCGGCCACGGCGGCGGCGGGCGCCCCCTCGGACGGAGCGCGAAGCGACTCCGCCGTGACGGAGGGCGCGGGCGCGGGATCGTCGGCAGCCTCCGGCGCGACGGAGGCCGGGAGGCCCCCGCACGCCGTGAGCAGGGCGGCGAGAAGGAGCGGAGCCGGCCGCGCCGGTCCGTGCCGGCGCGGTCCGGGACGCGGCCGGCCCGGGGGAGGCACGACGGCCGCCGCCGGCATCAGTTCCGCATCCCCGTCAGAGCGTTGAGGATGTCGATGATGGACGGGCCGATGAGGATCAGCATGAGCGGCGGCACGGTGAACAGCATGGTGCCGAGCGTCAGCTTGGTCGGGATCTTGTTGGCCTTCTCCTCCGCCCGCATCAGCCGCTTGTCGCGCATCTCCGCCGCGTAGATGCGCAGCGCCTCCGCCACCGACGTGCCGAACTGGGTCGACTGGATCAGCACCGTCACGAAGGAGGAGACGTCGTTGACGCCGGCGCGGTCGGCGAATTCGCGCAGAACCACGGCGCGGTCCTTGCCGGCTCGGATCTCGACCGAGATGATCTGGAACTCCTCGGCGAGGCTCGGGTGGGCGTGGTCGATCTCCCCCGAGACCCGCACCAGCGACTGGTCGAGACTCTGCCCGGCCTCGACGCAGACCAGCATCATGTCGAGCGCGTCCGGAAAGCCGTTGCCGATCTCCTCCTGCCGGGCCTGACGCCGGCGCGCGACCCAGTAGTTCGGCGCGATGTAGCCGACCGCCATTCCGCCGACGCTGCAGATCGCGAGCCAGGTCAGGTCCTCCGTCCCGCGGGAGAGGAAGATGTAGAGGAAGCCGAGCACGCCGAAGGTCACCGCCCCCATGACGCGCGCGAGGTAATAGGTCCGAACCGCCGAGGTGGAGCGGTAGCCCGCCTGCAGCAGCATGCGCTTGGCCGACGAGACGCTCTCCGCGTCCTTGGGCGTGAAGGGGTCGGCGAGCGCGTCGAGCCGGCCCGCGCCGTCACGGCGCAGTCCTTCGGGACGTGCGCCGGCACGCTCCGGGCGCCGGCCGCGCGGATCGCCGCCGCGGCCCTCGGGCGCGCGGCCGAGCTTCTCGATCGGGTCGGACCCGCGCACGAGCAGCAGCGGCGCGACGGAGACCACGAGCAGGAGCCCGAGACCGCCGAGGACGTAGAGCGGTCCCGACGGCCCGAAGGCTTCCTGCAGCAGCGAGATGAAGCGGTCGATCTGTTGCACGCCCGTCCTCGTCCGGCCGGTTGGATCCCGACCCTTGCGCCGAACTTCCTTCGGAAGTTCA
>DATFKM010000080.1:0-2283 GCA_035268645.1 Paracoccaceae bacterium
CCACCGGCGTCGGAACCTCGATCCACGCCGCCCCGTCCTCGGGCGCGAGGTTGTAGGGCGAACCCTCCGCCACGCGAATCGGCGGCAGCAGCGCCGCGAGCGCGCGCACGGCGGTCGACTTGCCGGTGCCGCGGTCCCCGAACACCAGCACGCCGCCGACCGAGGGGTCGACGGCGGCGATGCGCAGCGCCCGCTTCATCTCGTCCTGCCCGACGATGGCGGCGAAGGGGAATTCGAGCTTCATGCGGAGGTCTCCCTGGGGTCGTCTGGAGGCCGGCGAAGGCCGCGGCGTCAAGCTAACCTGACATGATGCGTCTGGCCAGCGTCGCACGCCTCGGCGCGCCGGGAAAGACGCGGTCGAAACGCCGCGCCGGGCCCGGTTTTCCTGCGCAACGCTTCTCCGCCTTTCGTGCCGTGCCGCGGCGCGCCAATATCGTTGGAAACCGCGCGAGACGCTGCTACTGTCCAGCCATGTTGACAGTCACTCCCCCCGAGGCGCTCGTCGCCGCCCCCGCGCCGGTCCGAAAGGGTCCGCGCGCGATCGTCGTCGGCGCCGGCTTCGGCGGGCTCGCCGCCGCCGTCCGCCTCGCCGCCCGCGGCTGGCGCGTCACCGTCGTCGACAAGCTCGACACCCCCGGCGGTCGCGCCACCGCGCTGCATCAGGACGGCTACCGCTTCGATCTCGGCCCGACCATCGTCACCGCCCCCCATCTCTTCGAGCTGGTCTGGGAGATCGCGGGCCGGAAGATGTCGGACTACGTCGACGTCCGACCGCTCGACCCTTTCTACACGCTGCACTGGCCGGACGGCTCGCACTTCACCGCCTCGGGCGACCCGGACGCGATGCGCGCCGAGGTGGAACGCCTCTCCCCCGGCGACGTCCCCGGCTGGGAGCGCTTCATGCGCGACGCCGAGGAGCGCTACGAGGTCGGCTTCGTCGGCCTCGGCCGCCGCCCGATGCACGAGTTCAAGGAGCTGGTGAAGGTCCTCCCCCGCTTCGGGATGCTGCGCGCCGACCGCTCGATCCACGCCCTCGCCGCGCGGCGCATGAAGGACCCGCGCCTGCGCATGGCCTTCAGCTTCCATCCCCTCTTCATCGGGGGCGACCCGTTCCGCGTCACCTCGATGTACGCCCTCGTCTCCCACCTCGAGAAGCTGCACGGCGTCCACTACGCCATGGGCGGCGCCGGGGCGCTCGCCGACGGCCTCAAGCGCCTCGCCGAGGAGATCGGCGTCGAGTTCCGCTGGAACGAGGAGGTCGACGCCGTCCTCGAGAAGGACGGCAAGGCAGCCGGCATCCGCCTCGCCTCGGGCGAGACGCTGCGCTCCGAGATCGTCGTCTCCAACGCCGACGCCGGGCACACCTACTCCCGCCTCCTGCGCGAACGCCCCCGCCGCCGCTGGACCGAGGCGAAGCTGAAGCGCTCGAAATGGTCGATGGGCCTCTTCGTCTGGTATTTCGGCACCAAGGGCACGAAAGGCCGCTGGTCCGACATCGGCCACCACACCATCCTCAACGGCCCGCGCTACGGCGGCCTGATCGACGACATCTTCGTCAACGGCAGGCTGACCGAGGACATGAGCCTCTACATCCACCGCCCCTCCGTCACCGACCCGACCTGCGCGCCGGAGGGCGACGACTGCTTCTACGCCCTCTCCCCCGTCCCGCACATGGGCCACGAGGGCAAGGAGACCGATTGGGCGGCCGAGGCCGGGCCCTACAAGGCCCGCGTCCTCGCGATGATGGAGAAGTGGATGCCGGGAATCGGCGAGACCGTCGTCTCCGAGCACGTCATGACCCCGCCGGACTTCCGCGACCGCTACCTCTCGCCCCTCGGCTGCGGCTTCTCGATCGAGCCGCGCATCCTGCAATCCGCCTGGTTCCGCCCGCACAACGTCTCGGAGGAGCTCGACGGCCTCTACCTCGTCGGCGCCGGCACGCATCCCGGCGCCGGGCTCCCGGGCGCCATCTGCTCGGCCGAGGTGATGGACCGGCTCGTCCCCGACGCCGCCACCGTGGAGGCCCGCTGATGGACGGCGCGCAGCATCTCGAGGCGGCGCTCGCCGCGCCCGTCGGCCTCTCGCGCGAAGCCGACCTCGCCCATTGCGCCGCCGCGATCCGCCACGGCTCGCGCAGCTTCCACGCCGCCTCGAAGCTGCTGCCGAAGCGCGTGCGCGAACCCGCGCTCGCCCTCTACGCCTTCTGCCGCCTCGCCGACGACGCGGTGGACGAGGCCGCCGGCCCCCTCGCCGCGAAGGCCGAGGCCGCGCGGCGCCTGCGCC
>DATFKM010000081.1:0-14255 GCA_035268645.1 Paracoccaceae bacterium
CGGCGCCCTCCCGCTCCAGCCGCTTCCAGGTGATGTGGTGGAGCGAGCGCATCGACATCTTCATCTCGTCGAAGACCTCGCGCGGGTCGTCGTAGTCCCAGTCGAGGCCGAGGCGGTTGGCGAGGTCGACGAGGATGCGCCAGTCCTCCCGCGCCTCTCCGGGGCAGTCCAGCGCCTTGCGGCCCATCTGGACCTGGCGGTTGGTGTTGGTGACGGTGCCGGTCTTTTCGGGCCAGGCGGAGGCGGGGAGGATCACGTCGGCGAACATCGCCGTCTCGGTCAGGAAGATGTCCTGAACCACGAGGTGCTCGAGATGGGCGAGGGCCTTGCGGGCGTGCGCGACGTCGGGGTCGGACATCGCCGGGTTCTCGCCCATGATCAGCATGCCGCGGATCTCCCCGCGATAGGCCGCGTCGATGATCTCCACCACGGTGAGGCCGGGGGCCGGGTCGATCTCGGCCCCGCGCCAGATGTGGCGGAACAGGTCGCGGGCGTCGGCGTCCGTCACCGCGTGGTAGTCGGGCAGGACCTGGGGGATCAGCCCGGCGTCGGAGGCGCCCTGCACGTTGTTCTGGCCGCGGAGCGGGTGCAGGCCCGTGCCGGGGCGCCCGATATGCCCGCAGAGGAGCGCGAGGGAGATCAGGCACCGGGCGTTGTCGGTGCCGTGGACGTGCTGGCTGACGCCCATGCCCCAGAAGATCATGGCGCGCTCGGCCTTGGCGTAGGCGCGGGCGACCTCGCGGATGGTCTCGGGGTCGACGCCGCAGAGGGGGGCGACGCGTTCGGGAGTGAACGCCTCGACGTGCTCCTTGAACTCCCAGAAGCCCTCCGTGAAGGCCTGCACGTACTGCACGTCGTGCAGCTTCTCGGTCACGATGACGTTCATCAGGCCGTTGAGGAGGGCGACGTCGGCGCCGGGGCGGAACTGGAGCGAGCGCCAGGCGTGGCGCGAGAGGGTCTGGCCGCGGGGGTCCATCACCACGAGCCTGCCGCCGCGCTTGGCGAACTGCTTGAGGTAGGTGGCGGCGACGGGATGGTTCTCGGTCGGGTTGGCGCCGATGACGACCGCGAAGTCGGCGTTCTCGATCTCGTTGAAGGTCGCGGTGACGGCGCCGGAGCCGACGTTCTCCATCAGCGCGGCGACGGAGGACGCATGGCAGAGGCGGGTGCAGTGGTCGACGTTGTTGTGGCCGAAGGCGGTGCGGATCAGCTTCTGGAAGAGATACGCCTCCTCGTTCGAGCACTTGGCGCTGCCGAAGCCGGCCATCGCCTTGCCGCCGTACCAGGCCTTGAGATCCTTGAAGCCGGCCGCGGCCTTGTCGAGCGCCTCGTCCCAGGTGGCTTCGCGGAAGTGGGTCCAGGGGTCGGAGGGATCGACGTCGAGCGCCTTCGGGGGCGCGTCCTCTCGCCGGATCAGGGGTTTCGTGAGGCGGTGGGGGTGGCGGACGTAGTCGAAGCCGAAGCGGCCCTTGACGCAGAGGCGGTTCTGGTTCGCGGGGCCGGGGGCGCCGGAGACGTGGGTGATGCGGTCGCCGGTGACGTGGAAGTCGAGCTGGCAGCCGACGCCGCAGAAGGGACAGACCGAGCGGACGCTGCGTTCGGCCGCGGCGCTGTCGCCCTGCTGGGCGGCGTCGATGGTCGCGGCCGGCATCAGGGCGCCGGTCGGGCACGCCTCCACGCATTCGCCGCAGGCCACGCAGGTGCTCTCGCCCATCGGGTCGTCGAAGTCGAAGACCGGGAAGGCGCCGGGGCCGCGGCCGGCCATGCCGATGACGTCGTTGACCTGCACTTCGCGGCAGGCGCGGACGCAGAGGTTGCATTGGATGCAGGCGTCGAGATTTACGCGCATGGCGACGTGAGAGGCGTCGGTCGGGGGGCTGTGCGCCCGGTCCCGGGCGGGGTGACGGGAGGCCGCGACGCCCGCGAGATCGGCCTGCGCCCAGATGTGGGCGGAGGCGTCGCGGGCCTCCTCCCGCGCCGGCTGGTCGGCGAGGAGGAGTTCGATCACCGCCTTGCGGGCGCGTTCGGACCGGCCCTCGGTGTGGACGACCATGCCCTCGGCGGGCTCGCGGATGCAGGAGGCGGCGAGGACGCGCTCGCCCTCGATCTCCACCATGCAGGCGCGGCAGTTGCCGTCGGGGCGGTAGCCGGGCGCCGGGCGGTGGCAGAGATGCGGGAGCGTCAGGCCGCCGCCGTGGGCCACGTCCCAGAGGGTCTGGCCGGGGCTGGCCTCCACGGTCTCTCCGTCGAGGGTGAAGCGGATGGTCTCGGGCATGGCGTCGTCCTCCCGCCGGGGACCATGCCACGCCACGGCGCCGGAATGCAGGCGGAAGCGACGGCACGGCGTCGGATTGCGGCGGGGACGGCCGGTCCGGCGAGCCGCGTCGCGAAGGCGAGGGACGCGTCGGCGCGACGATCAATGCGATGTCCAATATGTCAAAAAGTCGCGGACAAGGGTATCGAATCGCCGTCCGGAGATGTCAGCGTCGTGAAGTTCCAGAGAAGGGAGGCCGACCATGACGTCAGACACCGTCCGCCGCACCCCGACGCCGGACCGCCGCGCGCCTCGCCGCGCGGTCCTTTCGACCGGCATCGCGCTCGCGCTCGGCGTCGCCGCCGCGCCGTTCTCCTCCGCCGACGCCCTCGCGATCCGCGTCGACGAGGACGCCTTCATCGCGGGCTCGGGGCTGATCACCTTCTCGGAGTTCCCGCTCGGCACGATCGACCCGACCTATGCGCCGGCCGACTACGGCGGCGGGGCGGGGTCGCCGACGGTGACCTTCGACGGCTATTTCGACGGGCAGACGCTGAGCGGCGATCCAGGGGCGGACTGCCCCGGCGCGGCCGCGACGGCCTGCGTGGTGGGCTCGCCGACCGCGCCGCTGGGCCTCGACGCCGGCGCGCCGGACACCGAGATCGTCGAAGACGGCGCCAATCCGACCTCGCCGGTGCTCTCCGGCACGCCGACCTTCGACGGGCCGATCGCGGTGCTGTTCAGCGAGGATCAGTTCGGCGTGGGCTTCGACGGCGGCTTCTTCAACGCGGCGGAGAGCACCGGCATCACCGCCTTCGCTCGGGACGGCTCGCTGCTCGGGACGGTGACGAACGAGGGCGAGGGGATCGAGTTCCTCGGTCTCGTGACCGATTCGGGCGTGGAGGAGATCGCGGGCGTGTTCCTCGATCTGGTGGGCTCGGAGCCTGCCGGCTTCGCGATCGACAACATCCGGTTCGGGCGCCGCGAAGAGATCCGCGAGCCGGGCGAGACGGTGATTCCGGTCCCGGCGGCGCTGCCGCTGCTCGGCCTCGGGGTGATCGGCCTCGCGGCGTTCGGCCGGCGGCGCCGGGGCTGACCCTGCCGCATCCCGCGGCCCTTCGGACCGGGGCGCGGTCTCGAGGCGCGCCCGCGCCTCGTCGGGGCGAGGGGGGTCGATCCTCCCGAGCCCCGCGCGCCCCCAGCGGGCGATCAGCCGAAGAGCTTCGGCTTCAGCTTCAGGATGGTCGCGTTGGTGTCGCGGCTCAGAGACCGCAGGGTCTCGAGCACGCGGGCCGACGTGCCGCGACCCTCGTCCACCGCCGTCTCGATGGCGCAAGCCTGGATCATGGCGGCGACGAGCTCCGGATGGCGCGCGGCGTGCCCCTCGCCGAAGGTCTCGTCCACCGCGGCGGCCGAGGCGCGAAGCCAGTGCGCCGCGGCAGCGGGCGCGCGCGCCTCGGGCTCCGGCAGCCCCTCGGGCCGGCTCGGGGCCGCGGCGCGGCTCAGGTCGGGTCTCTCGGCGCCGTCCATCGAACGTCTCCTGCAGCGGGTCCGCGTCGGGAGATGGCGCCGCGGCGGCCGGGCGCCAGTCCTCCCCCCGGCTCGGCCGCGGCTTGATCCACGTCAAGGGGCCGCGACGCCCGGCCCGCTAGGTTGGCCGCGACAACCGTTGCGAGGCCACCATCATGCAGTTCCAGGACTTCCTTCCGACGCGCATCGCCGCCCTCTCCGAGAGCGTCGGCGAGGCCATCGCCCGGGTTCACGTCGACCGATTCGGGCTCAGCCGCGACGAATGGCGCGTGCTCGACGCGGCCGCCCGCCACGACGGCGGACCGACCCGGACGATTCAGGAGGCGACCGGCCTCGACAAGGTCGCCGTCAGCCGCGCGGCCACGGCGCTGGAGGACCGCGGGCTGATCCGCCGCACCGAGGATCGGGCCGACCGGCGGATCAAGATCGTGCACGTCACCGGACGCGGCGCGGACACGGTGCATGAGGTCGAGCGCATCGTCCGGGCGCGGGAGGCCTATCTGCTGGAGGATCTCGAAGACGCGGAGCGACGCGCCTTCGAACGGATCCTCGGACTGCTGGCCGAGCGCGCCGAGCGCCTCGCACGCCCGGAGACCCGGGGCCGCTGCCGGCCTGACTGCCAGGGCGCCTGCGAGAAGGCGGCCGGGATGTTCGCCTTGGATCCCGAGGCCGTGCCGGCGCCTGCGCGTCTCGTCATGGCCGGCGAGTGACTCCCCGGGCCCGGTGCGCGGCCATGCTGGCCGGCGCGGCGCTGCTGCTGGCGGGCTGCGCCGGCGACGGCGGACGCGAGGGGGCGCGCGCCCGCGTCTTCGGCGTGGAGCGGATCCCTCAAGGCCAGGCCGCGACGCTGCGCGGCGGACGTCCGCCGCTGGTGCTCGTGGGGGCGGACGCCGCGACGGCGGCGGAGGTGGCGCCGCGGCTGCGCGTCCCGCCGGGGTCGGGGGGCGCGGCCTTCGTGCCGGCGGCGCCGGACGAGAGCGGGCCTCGGCTGGTCCTCGCCGTGGGTGGCGCGCAGGCCTCCTGCGCCACGACCGGGGACGACGCGGGCAGCGGCGCGGCGCAGGCTGCCGCGCTTTGGTGCATCGGGAACCGGGTCAGGGCCCGCGCGCAGGGCTCCGGCGCGCCCTTCGCCGCCACGACCGCGCCGGGGTTCGAGCGCGCGGTGCAGCGCATGATCGATGCGATGCTGCAGCCGAGCCGGCCGAACACGCCCGGGCGCTGAGCCCGTCAGACCAGGTCCTTCGGCGCGACGAAGCGGCGGAACCGGCCGGCGCCGAAGGCCGCATCGGCCCAGTCGACGTCGAGTTCGACCACCGCGAGGGCGGCGGTCGGCACCTTCCCCCAGGCGCGGCGGCAGCCGGCCGGTTCGGTCCCGTCGGAGAGTTTGCGCAGAAAGGCGGTCGTGCCGGGCTCGTGGCCCAGCATCAGCAGGGTCCGCGCGGCGTCGGGAGCCGCCCGGAGCGCCGCGAGCTGGGTTTCCGGATCGGCCATGTAGAGCGCCTCGGCCGTCTCGGCCGGCGCGTCGAGCCCGAGTTGCGCCCAGGTCTCCTGCACGCGGAGAGCCGGCGACAGGAGGGCTGCGTCGGGCACGAGATCGTCCTCCCGCAGGAGCGCGCCCATCAGCGCCGCGGCGAGGCGGCCGCGGCGGTTCAACGGGCGGGCGCGGTCCGAGAGGGCGGGATCGTCCCAGGAGGACTTGGCGTGACGCATGAGGACGAGGCGGCGCATCGGCGCTCCCTCCGGCGGTTTCGGGCGCAGCGAGGATAGGCACGCCGGCGCCGGCGCGTCCAACGATCCCGGATCAGGCTCCGGGACGGGAGCCGAGGAACGCCGCCATGTGAAAGGCGGCCTGACGGGGCGCGTGGGCGGCCGCGGCTCCGACCGGACAGGCCCGGCGGGCGAGGCAGCCCCGCTCGCGGCAGTCGGCCCCGGCCGGCGAGGCGACATGGGCGGCGCAGCGCTCGGCGTCGTAGCGCGGTCCTTCCGGCGTCTCGGCGAAGGCGAAGACCGGGCAGGCCGAGAGGCACGGCGCGGCGCAGGCGTCGCAGGGGCGCGGACCGGGATCGGGCCGCGGCGGCGGCGGGGCGGCGTCGGGGAACACGAGGGCCGCCCGCCACGAGGCCCAGAGGCCGCGCGCCGCGTGGAGGGTCGGGCCGAGGCGGGAGGGCCAGACCGGCTCCGCCCGCGCGGCCCAGCGCAGGAAGGGCGGCCAGGGCGGGCCGTCGAAGGGGAGGATCGCTCGGGCGCCGTGCGCTGCGGCGAGACTCTCGGCGAGGCGGCGCGACCAGCGGTCGAGCGGGTCCTGCGCGCCGTCGGCCGCCTCGGGGGAAGCCTCGAAGGCGGCGAAGGTGCGCGCCCCGTCCGCGGCGAGGAGGAGAACCGCCGCCGGCGACGAGGGCGGCAGGCCGGACGCCTCGCCCGGCGCGGCGGCGCAGAGGGACGGGGCGAAGCCGGCGTCGCGCGCGGCCTCCGCCGCGGCGTCGAGCGGGCTCGCGCCGTGCGGCACGGCGTTTCCGCTCACTCGGCCGGCGTCCGCGGACGGTGGGGCAGAAGCGGGTTGCGCAGCGACCAGAGCAGGCGCGTCGGACGATCGTCCTGCCACTCGGAAAGCCCGAGGGTCATGCCCTTGTGACCGCCCTCCGGCTCCGGCGTGTAGGTGCCGAACAGGCGATCCCACCAACTGACCGAGAAGCCGTAGTTCGAATCATGCTCCCGCCGGTGCACGGAATGATGGATGCGGTGCAGATCGGGCGTGATCAGGAGCCAGCGCAGCGGGCGCTCCGCCACGGCCGGAAGCCGGATGTTGGCATGGTTGAACATTGCGCAGCCGTTCAGGATCACCTCGAACACCACGACGGCGAGTGCGGGCGCCCCGAGCACGTAGACGACGCCGATCTTGATGACCATGGACAGCGCGATCTCCACCGGATGGAAGCGGATCGCGGTCGAGACGTCCACGTCGCGGTCGGCGTGGTGCACCCGATGCAGACGCCAGAGCAGAGGAACCTTGTGGAACACGAGATGCTGCGCCCAGATCGCGAGGTCGAGGGCCAGCAGCGAGACGAGAAAGGCGAGCCAGTACGGCGCGTCCAGAACGTTGAGCAGACCCCAGCCCTGGGCCGCGGCGTCCAGGGCCGCCCCGACCGCGGCGGCCGGGAACAGAAGCCGAACGATCACGGTGTCGAGCGCCACGATGGTCCAGTTGGTCAGCCACCGACGAGGCTTCGGCGCGACGAGTCGGCGGGCGGGGCCGAACAGTTCCCACGCCGCCATGACGGCGAAGACAGTCAGAAACGCCGGCAAGCGGATCAGGATCTCGTTTTCCATCGCCCATTAGATGCGCGCCGCGGGCGACGGGCGCAATGCGGCAGGGCGACCGCGGCGTCTCGCCGCCCGAGGCCGGAGCGCGGGGGAGTTCGGGCGGGGCCGATGCGCGCGCGAGCGCGCGAGGGCCCGTGCCGAACTCAACCGCGCTTGATCAGCGTGCCGGCGCCGTGCGCGGTGAACAGCTCCAGCAGCACCGCATGCGGCGCCCGGCCGTCGAGGATGACCGCGGCGTCTACGCCCGACGCGACCGCGTCGAGCGCGGTGCGGACCTTCGGGATCATGCCGCCCGAGATCTCGCCGGAGACGATCATCGCCTCGACCTCGCCCGCGGTCATGTCCGTCACCACCTCGCCCGCCGCGTTCTTCACGCCGGCGACGTCCGTCAGCAGGAGGAGGCGGTCCGCCTCCAGCGCGCCGGCCAGCGCGCCGGCGGCGGTGTCGGCGTTGACGTTGAAGGTCTCGCCCGCCCGGCCGACGCCGACGGGGGCGACGACGGGGATGTAGTCGGAGGCGATGAAGGTGCGCAGCAGTTCCGGGTGGATCTCCTTCGGCTCGCCCACGAAGCCGAGGTCGAGCGCGGCCTCGACCGCGCTGTCGGGGTCGCGGCGGACGCCGAGCTTCTTCTCGCAGACCATCAGGCTCGCGTCCTTGCCGGAAAGGCCGACGGCCTTGCCCCCCTGCCCGTTCAGCGCCGAGACGATCGCCTTGTTGATGGCGCCGGAGAGGACCATCTCCACCACCTCGACGGTGGCGGCGTCGGTCACGCGCAGGCCGTCCACGAACTCCGAGCGGATGGCGAGACGATCCAGCATCGCGGCGATCTGCGGGCCGCCGCCGTGCACGACAACGGGGTGCACGTTGCACTGCTTCATCAGCACGATGTCGCGCGCGAAGTTCGCCAGCGCCTCGGCGTCGCCCATGGCGTGCCCGCCGAACTTCACCACCACCACGGCGTCGTCGTAGCGCTGCAGATAGGGCAGCGCCTCGGAGAGGGTGCGGGCGGTGGCGATCCAGTCGCGTTTCATCGCGTGGGAGATCTCCATGGCGGGGCTCCGGGGCAGCGGCGGCAGGCCCCCGCATAGCCTCGCCGCCGTCCCGAGGCCAGAGGGCGGGGCCTTGTCACGCCACGGCCCCCGGCCCATCGTCCCGGCCTCGCGCAGAGGGGGTCCGCCGACCATGCTGAGCTTCGCCGCCGCCGTGTTCTTCCTGATCGTCACGCCCGGGCCGGGAGTGCTGACCACGGCCGGCGTCGGCGCGGGTTTCGGCTGGGGCGCGGGGCTGCGCTATCTCGTCGGCCTCTTCGTCGGCACCAATCTGGTGGCGCTGGCGGTGGTCTCGGGCCTCTGGGCCGCCGTCGCGGCGGCGCCGGGGCTGCGCGAGGCGCTGTTCGCCGCCTCCCTGCTCTATCTCCTCTACCTCGCGGGGAAGATCGCCTTCGCCGGCGCGAAGGTCGCCTTCATCGAGGCGCGCAAGGCCCCCGGCGCCGGCGGCGGACTGTTGCTGCAGGCGATCAACCCCAAGGCATATGCGGTCAACACCACGCTCTTCACCGGCTTCGCCTTCATGCCCGAGGCGCTGGGGCTGGAGCTGGCGCTCAAGTTCCTGATCATGAACCTGATCTGGGTGCCGATCCACCTCGTCTGGCTGTGGGCCGGGGTGGCGCTGCACCGGCTGAACCTGCGCCCCGCCGTGCAGTCGGCGGTGAACAAGGCGATGGCGGCCTCGATGCTGGCGGTGGTGGCGATCGCGGCCTGGACTCAGCTCGCCTGATCGAGAAGCGACGCGGCCGCGGCGCGGAGGGCCGGGAGGCCCTCGCCGGTCTCGGCAGAGGTCAGCAGGATCTCCGGGAACGCGGCGGGATGCCGGGCGAGGGCGGCCACCGTCGCCTCGACCGCCCTGTCGCGGTCCGCGGCCTTGGGCTTGTCGGCCTTGGTGAGCACCGCCTGGAACGACACCGCGGCGCGGTCCATCAGGTCCATGATCTCGTGGTCCACCGGCTTCGGGCCGTGGCGCGAGTCGATCAGCACGAAGACCCGGCGGAGGTTCGGCCGCCCGGCGAGGTAGGTCCGGATCAGCGCCTGCCAGCGCGCGACGGTCTTCACCGGCGCCTTGGCGAAGCCGTAGCCGGGCAGATCCACCATCCAGAGGCGCCCGCCGATGTCGAAGACGTTGAGTTCCTGCGTGCGGCCCGGCGTGTTGGAGGCTCGGGCGAGGGCGCGCCGCCGCGTCATCGCGTTGATCAGCGTCGACTTGCCGACGTTGGAGCGGCCGGCGAGGCAGAATTCCGGGCGATCCGCGGGGGGCAGACCGTCCATGGCGACGACGCCCTTGAGAAAGTCCACCGGCCCCTCGAAGAGCTTGCGCGCGGCTTCGGCGGCCTCGGGCTCGGGCTCGGGCGCGAGGGCGAAGGCGGGACCGTTCATGCCGCCCTCGGCAGGAGTTCGGGCGCGTCGCCGCGGGCGACGGGTCCGCTTTCGACCACTTCGGCCATGACGCCGAAGTCGGTGTGGCCGAGCCGACTCTCGAGCAGGGCGAGCAGGTCGAGGTCGCGCCGGCCGGTCTCGGGATCGGCGTGGGTGGCGGAGCAGCGGCCGATCGGCTCGGTGACGGCGAGAACGGCCCCGCCGAGCCGGACGTGCCGCCCGATCCAGTCGAATTCCGCCCAAGGGCCGAGCCCGTCGAGCCAGAGGTTGCCGCGGAAACGCCGGCGGTCGAGCGCGCGGCCGGCGTGCTCGGAGAGGGCGCGTCGCGAGGCGTCGGAAAGGATCGAGACGGTGGGCTCGGGGCTGTCGGTCATGCCGCGCCCGGGCACGCGCGCGAGGCGGACGGGGCGCGGGGCCGTCTCCGGCAGCAGGCCGGCGGCGAAGGCGAGGATCGCGACCTCGCCTTCGGGCGTGCGGGGGTCTGCGGTGATCTCGGCGGAGGGATGGCGGAGGGTCAAGGCGCCGTCCGGCCGGGTCTCGGCGGTGACGGCCATCAGGGTGGGGAAGGTCGCGCCGCGGAGGAAGGCCGTGCAGCGGGTCCATGCCGGCGCCGCAGGATCGAACGGGGTTCGCGCGTGGGCGAGCGCCCATTCGCGGTCGCCGGGCAGCGTCTCGCCGGCGCGGAGATCGGCGCGCTCCAGCGGCTCCGTGCCGAGGGCCTTGATCGGGTGACGGTGGATGGCGGCGAGATGCATGGGCGGGCCCCTCCCGGCCCGGGTCGCGGCGCCGGACGGGCGGCGAGGGCAGGGGCGCGGAGCCCTGCCCTGCCCCCGCCGGATCGGGGCCCGCCGGAGGGCGATCCCCGCGATGACCGCGCCCCCGAAGCGGGGGCGCGGCGGCGGCTCAGCTCTGCGCCTTCTTCCGCCGGAAGCTGCGCTTGACGTTGCCGAGGATGTCGACGTCGACCCCCTGGCTGCGCATGATGGCGTATTGCTGGGCGAAGGTGATGATGTTGTTGGCCACCCAGTAGATCACGAGGCCGCTCGCGAACTGGCCCAGCATGAACATGAACACCCACGGCATCCAGGCGAAGATCATCGCCTGGGTCTGGTCCGCCGGCGCCGGATTGAGCTTCTGCTGCAGCCACATCGTCACGCCCAGCAGGATCGGGAACACCCCGATCGAAAGGATGCCGAGGAGCGACTCCGGCCCCGGCGCCGCGAACGGCAGCAGGCCGAAGAGGTTCATCCAGGATGTCGGATCGGGCGCAGAGAGGTCCTGGATCCAGAGCATGAAGGGTGCGTGGCGCATTTCGAGCGTCACGAAGAGCACCTTGTAGAGCGAGAAGAAGATCGGGATCTGCAGCAGGATCGGCACGCAGCCCGCGGCGGGATTGGCTTTCTCGCGCTTGTAGAGGGCCATCATCTCCTGCTGGAGCTTCATCTTGTCGTCGCCGACGCGCTCCTTGATCTTCTCCATCTCAGGCTGAAGCTTCTTCATCTTCGACATGCTGACATACGACTTGTAGGCCAGCGGGAAGAGCACCAGCTTGATCACGAGGGTCAGGGCGATGATCGACCAGCCCATGTTGCCGATGATCGAGTTGAAGAACAGGAGCATCTGCAGGAACGGCTTGGTCAGGAAGAAGAACCAGCCCCAATCGATCGAATCCACGAAGCGTGGGATGCCGTCCCGCTCCTGATAGTCGGCGATCGTCGCGTATTCCTTGGCGCCGGCGAAGAGCCGCGTCTCCGCCTCCGAGGTCCGACCGGGCGCCACCTCGCGCAGCGGCAGCATCATCTCGGTCCGGAACTCCGGCGCGTCCTGGCGCTGGGCGTACTTGAAGACGGCGGTGAAGGGCTGGCCCGGCGAGGGGATCAGCGTCGCCATCCAGTACTTGTCGGTGAAGCCGAGCCAGCCGGCCTCGGTCACCGTGGTCGACTGCACGCGCTCGCCCGGGCCGGCCATGCCCTCGAGGTCTTCGAGGTCGTCGTAGTCCAGCTCCTCCAGCACGCCGTCGAACTTGCCGATGGCGCCCTCGTGCAGGATGTAGAAGCCCACCGTGTCGGGTTGGCCGCGGCGGGCGACGTAGCCGTAGGGGGCGAGGGAGACCGGAGTTCCGGTATCGTTCCGCACGCTCTGGCGCACGCTGAACATGTAGTCCTCGTCCAGCGAGATCGTGCGGCGGAAGGTCAGCCCCTCGCCGTTGTCCCAGACCAGCGTGACCGGGGCGCCGGGGGCGAGGGGGCCGCCCGCCTCCACCTGCCAGACGGTGTTGGCGGTGGGCACGGGGACCGGGTTCTCGGCCGTCGGGAGCCAGCCGTAGACCGCATAGAACGGATGCTGCGCGCCGAGGGGCGAGAGCAGGGTCACGCGTTCGGAGTCCGCCTCGCGCGTCTCGCCGTAGTCGAGCAGGCGAAGGTCGTCGATGCGCCCGCCCTTGAGCGATATGGTGCCGGTGACGCGCGGGCTCTCGATCGAGACGCGGGGGGCGCGGGCCAGCGCCTCGCCGCGGTCGACGGGGGCGGAGACGGTCCCGGTCCCGGCGGGGGCCCCGGCGTCGCCTGGGATCGGGGCGCCTTCGGTGGCGGTCTGCCGCGCCGGATCCTGCGGCGGGGCCGCCGGCTCGGGCGGGAACATGAAGAACCACAGCGCGATCACCACGAAGCTCAGCACCGCGGCGATGAGCATGTTCCTTTGTTCGTCCATCTCGGACTCCGGGCGCCGGGGGTGAGGTCGGATTGCGGGCGTTCAACGGCGCCCTGCCCGGCGCGTCAACCCTTGGCGTGCCCGCCGCCGGCTCGCGCGCCGAGGCCGCGACGCCGTCACGCGGCAGCCGCGGCTCGGCCACCGGCGCGCGGAGGGCGCGCCACCGGGGCGCCGCGCGTGGGCGGCGCGGCGCAGGCGCGTTGACCGCGGGCCCGTTCGGCGCGAGGGTCCGCCCCGGGAACGCAGGCGGCGACGCGCGGCGACGCGCGCCCGGGGACGGCGGAGACGACGCGATGGTCGGTGGCGGAGCGAACGGCGGGCGGGACGGCCTCGCGGCGGCGCCGATATACGAACTGCGCCGCTACGGCGACGCCGACGGGCTGGCCGACGCCGCGGCGGCGCGCATCGCCGGGCTGCTGCGCGCCGCGCTCCGGGCGCGCGGGCGGGCGACGCTTGCGCTGTCCGGGGGCGCGACGCCGCAGCGGGCCTACGCGAAGCTCGCCAAGGCCGAGCTCGACTGGTCCCGCGTCTCGGTGACGCTGGTGGACGACCTCTGGGCCTCGGGCGCCGATCCGCGCTCGAACCGGGCGCTGCTGGACCTGACCTTGCTGCTGGAGGGGCCGGCGAAGGCCGCGCAGGTCACGCCCCTCTTCACCGGGGACGCGACGCCGGAGGCGGGGGCGGAGACGGCCGAAGCCGCGATGCGGCGGCTGATCCGGCCGTTCGATCTGGTGGTGCTGGGGCTGGGGCGCGACGGACACACCGGCTGCCTGTTCCCGCAGGGCGACCGGCTGGCCGAGGCGCTCGACCCCTCGGGCCGCCGGCTGGTGACGCCGATGCGCGCGCCGGGAGAGGAGCCGCGGCTCGGCCTGACGCTGGGCGCGATGCTCGAATCGCGCCGCATCCTTCTGCTGTTCTCGGGCCCCGAAAAGGCGCGGACCTTCCGCCGGGCGCTGAACCCCGGCCCGGTGGAGGAGGCGCCGGTGCGCGCCGTGCTGCGCCAGCGCCGCGCGCCGGTGGAGGTGCTGACCGCCGATCAGGACAGCGCCGAGCCGAAGGATCCGGTCGCCCTCGCCTGGAAGGGGGTGGAGGCGGCGCGGGACCGGCTGGCCGGGCGGCGCGTCGCGGAGATGTTCGAGACCGATCCCCGGCGCTTCGAGGCGCTGTCGGCGAGCCTCGACGATCTGCTGCTGGACCTTTCCAAGACCGGGCTCGACGCGGCGGCGCTGGCGGCGCTGGTCGATCTGGCGGAGGCCGCCGACCTGCCCGCGCGGCGCGAGGCGATGTTCGCGGGCGAGCCGATCAACGAGACCGAGGGCCGCGCGGTGCTGCACGTCGCGCTTCGGGGCGAGGCGGAGGACGGCTTCGCGACGGGCGGCGAGGACGTCATGGCCGAGGTGCTGGAGACGCGCGCGCGCTGCCTCGCCTTCGCCGAGGCGGTGCGAACGGGCGAGGCGGCGGCGGTGGACGGCGGGGCCTTCGCGGACGTCGTCAACATCGGCATCGGGGGCAGCGATCTCGGGCCCGCGATGGTGGCGGAGGCGCTGGCGCCCGACATGGACGGGCCCCGGCTGCACTTCGTCTCCAACGTCGACGGCGCGCATGTCCACGACGTGCTGAAGCGGCTGGACCCGGCGCGGACGCTGGTTCTGGTCGCCTCCAAGAGCTTCACCACCGTCGAGACCATGACCAACGCCGAGACCGCGCGGCGCTGGATGGCCGAGGCGCTGGGCGAGCGCGCGGGCGCGCATTTCGCGGCGATCTCCACCGCGCTCGACGCGGTCGTGGCCTTCGGCATCGCCGAGGATCGGGTGTTCGGCTTCCGCGACTGGGTGGGCGGGCGCTATTCGGTCTGGTCGGCGATCGGGCTCAGCCTGATGATCGGCATGGGGGCGGAGCGCTGGCGGCGCTTCCTCGCCGGGGCGCGGGACATGGACCGGCATTTTCGGGCGGCGCCGCCGGCGGAGAACCTGCCGGTGCTGCTCGGCCTCGCCGGGATCTGGCACCGGGGC
>DATFKM010000082.1:0-2495 GCA_035268645.1 Paracoccaceae bacterium
CTCCGCCGCCGGGCCCTCCGCCGCGCCGGCCATGACGTGGACGTTGGCGGCGCCGAGGGCGGCGGCCCAGTCGATCGCCTCGTCGATGGCGGCCTTCGCCTCCTCGGCGCGGCCGGGTTGGGCGGCGAGGCCGTTGTCGCCCGGGCGCTCGCCGCGGCGGGTGTTGAGGCCGAGCAGCGGCAGGCCGGTCTCCTCCAGCGCCGCCTTCACCGCGGCGCGGTTCTCGGCGTAGGGGAAGTGGAACTCCACCGCGTCGAAGCCGGCGCGCTTGGCGGCGCGGATCGCCTCGGGCAGGGGGCGCTCGGTCCAGAGGAAGCCGAGATTGGCGGAGAACTTCACGGCGCGGTCCCTCCCAGCACGTCGAGCGCCTCGCCGAAGAAGGCCTCGGCGCCGAAATTGCCGCTCTTGAGCGCGAGGGCGAGGCCGCCGGCCCTGAGGGCGGGGACGCCCGGCGCGATCTCGGGCCCGATCTCGAACACCGGGGGCTTGAGGGCCTCGACCACGGCGCCGGAGGTCTCGCCCCCCGCGACCACGAGGCGCTCCACCCCGCCGGCGACGAGGCGGGCGGCGGCGCCGGCGAAGGTCGCCTCGAGCGCGCGGGCCAGCGGCTCCCGCCCGTGGCGGGCCTGGGCGGCGGCGACCTCGGCCGGTTCGGCCGAGGAGAAGGCGAGGGGGGCGGCGTCGAGGCGCTGGAGCATCCAGTCCGCGACGCTCTCGCCCGTGGTCTCGCCGGCCATGACGGCGTCGGCCTCGATCTCGAGCGCGGGGGCGCGGCCGCGATAGGCGGCGACCTGGGCGCGGGTGGCGTTGGAGCAGGAGCCGGAGAGCACGGCGCCGGGGCCCTTCGCCCCCTCCCACGGGGTGTCGATGCCCGAGAGCAGGCCCTGCCGGCGGAAGCCCTCCGGCAGGCCGATGGCGACGCCGGAGCCGCCGGTGACGAGCGCGGCGCCTTCGAGCGCGGCGCCGAGGATGCGGAGATCCTTGTCGGTGATCGCATCGACGATCACGAAGGGGCGGCCGGCCGCGGCCTCGGCGGCGATGCGGGCGGCGACGGCGGCCGGCCCCTCGGCCACCGCGGCGAGAGGGACGTGGCCGACCTCGCGCCTCGTCTGGCGGGCGAGCCAGCGGCGCAGGTCCGGGTCCGTCATCGGATTTAGGGGGTGCGCCTCCATGCCGGATTCGCTGAGGAGGCGGTCCTGCACGAAGAGGTGGCCCTGGTAGATGGTGCGCCCGGCGCCGGGGAAGGCGGGGCAGAACACGGCGCTTTCGGCGTCGAGCGCGTCGGCGAGGGCCTCGGCGACGGGGCCGATGTTGCCTTCGGGGGTCGAGTCGAAGGTGGAGCAGTACTTGAAGAGGATCTGCCGGCAGCCCCTCGCGCGCAGCCAGTCAAGCGCGCGGCGCGATTCGGAGACGGCGTCGCGGGCGGGGATCGAGCGGGTCTTGAGCGCGACCACCGCCGCCTCGACGCCGCCGAGGCCCTCGGGCTCGCCCTCCGGCACGCCGTTGACCTGGACGGTGCGCATCCCCTCGCGGGCGAGGGTGTTGGCGAGGTCGGAGGCGCCGGTGAAGTCGTCCGCGATGCAGCCGAGGATCATGCGCCGCCCGGCAGGGTGACGCCCGCCGCCTCCGCGTAGATCCGGGCGACGGCCGCGTCGTCCTCGCGCCCCAGGCCGGCGTCCTGGGCGGCGCGGAAGCGGGCGAGGGCGGCCTCGGCGATGGGGACGGGAACGCCCTCGGCCTTCGCGATCTCGGTGACGATGCCGAGGTCCTTGGGCCAGATGTCGACGGCCGAGCGGGGGGCGTAGTCGGCCTCGACGATGTGGGGGACGCGGTTCTCGAACATCCAGGAGGTTCCGGCGCAGCGGGAGATGGTCTCGAACGTCGTGGCGGGCGGGATGCCCTGCTTGGCGGCGAACACCACCGCCTCGGCCGCGGCGGCGATGTGGACGCCGGCGAGGAGCTGGTTGACCGCCTTCATGGCGGAACCGGCGCCGGGCTCGGGGCCGAGTTCGAACACCGTCTCGGCCACCGCGTCGAGGAGCGGGCGGGCGGCGGCGAAGGCCTCGGGCGGGCCGGAGGCCATGACGGAGAGGCGGCCTTCGGCGGCCTTGCCGGCGCCGCCCGAGATCGGCGCGTCGAGGAAGAGGAGGCCGTGCTCGGCGGCGCGGGCGGCGAGGGCGCGCGCCTGCTCGGGCGCCATGGTGGCGCAGGAGAGGACGACGCAGCCCGGCGCGAGGTGGCGCGCGAGGCCGTCCTCGCCGAAGAGCGCGGCCTCGGTCTGGGCGCCGGTGAGGGTGACGAGGGCGGCGGAGGCGAGGGTGGGGCCGAGGCTCGCGGCGTCGCCGGCGAGGCCGCCTTCGGTCCGGAACGCCGCGGCGCGGGCGGCATCGAGATCGGCGCCCCAGACCTCGAGCCCGGCGGCGAGGGCGGCGCGCGCCATGCCCCCGCCCATGGCGCCGAGGCCGATCACGGCGGCGCGGTGCGGTGCGGTCATG
>DATFKM010000083.1:0-3327 GCA_035268645.1 Paracoccaceae bacterium
CTGCGAGAGAATAATTTATATTCTGATTCAATGTGGTGCCCGCTGCCGGACTCGAACCGGCACGCCCTAGGGGCAAGGGATTTTAAGTCCCGTGCGTCTACCAGTTCCGCCAAGCGGGCCCGGTTTCCGACCTGCCACGCCGCCGCGCCGGGATCAACGCGCCTCGAACATGCCGCGGCCCCATGACCGACCCGCCGGCCGCGGCGCCCGGTTCGGCCCGGCTCAGGGCTCCTCCGGAGCCTCCACGCCGAGGCGGTCGAACATCGCCGTCAGCGCCGCCGTCGCCGCCGCCAGACGGTCCGGATCGGGCGTGCGCGCCACCACCCGCGCGCCGAAGCCGGTGGCGTGGTGATAGGGATAGCTGCCGAAGCTCACGTCCGCGAAGGCGCCCGCGATCTCGCCCAGCGGCGCGGCGAGGTCGCCCTCGGCCACCGGCGCCCGGAAGCTGGCCGAGAGGATCGGCGGGCCGCCCTCGATCTGCGGCAGCACGCTCGCCACCATCGCCTGGAACACCGCCGGCACGCCCGCCATCACCCAGACGTTGCCGATGTGGAACCCCGGCGCGCCCGAGACCGGGTTCTCGATCAGCGCCGCGCCGTCCGGGATCCGCGCCATGCGCAGGCGCGCCTCGGTCAGCTTCGCCGGATCGCCGTAATGGCGCTCCAGGATCGCGCGGGCGTCGTCGCGCACGCCGATCGAGACGCCGAAGGCCGCCGCCACCGCGTCGGCCGTGATGTCGTCATGCGTCGGGCCGATCCCGCCCGAGGTGAAGACGTTGTCATGGGCCCGCCGCAGCGCGTTCAGCGCCGCCACGATCGCGTCGTGGTCGTCCGCCACCAGCCGCGCCTCGACGAGGGGCGCGCCCGCTTCGGTCAGCCGCTGCGCCAGATGGTGCATGTTCGCGTCGCGCGTGCGGCCCGAGAGCAGCTCGTCCCCGATCGCCAGCATCGCCGATCCCGCCATTCCCGCCTCTCCCTTGCCGCCGTGCGCGGCCCGCGCCATACCCCGGCCATGCAGTTCGCCCGGCCGCTGGTCCGCGGGACCCTCCTTCGCCGCTACAAGCGTTTCCTCGCCGACGTCAAGCTGGAGGACGGGCGCGAGGCGACGGCGCACTGCGCCAATCCCGGCGCGATGCTCGGCGTGGCGGACCCGGGCGCGACGGTCTGGCTGGAGCCGAACGACGATCCGAAGCGCAAGCTGAAGCTGAGCTGGAAGCTGACCGAACTCGCCGGCGGCCATCTCGCCGGCATCGACACCTCGGTGCCCAACGCGGTCGTCGGCGAGGCGTTGAGGGGCGGCGGCGTCCCCGGCCTCGAGGGCTACGCCGAGGTGCGGGCCGAGGTGCGCTACGGCGAGCGCAGCCGCGTCGACTTCCTGCTGACGCATCCGGGCCGGCCCCCCGCCTATGTCGAGGTCAAGAACGTCCACCTGCGCCGCGGCGGCGCGCTGGCGGAGTTCCCCGACAGCGTCACCGCCCGGGGCGCGAAGCATCTGGGCGAGCTGGCGCGCGTCGCCGCCGCCGGCGAGCGGGCGGTCCTGCTCTACCTGGTGCAGCGCACCGACTGCACGCGCCTCGCCCTCGCGGCGGACATCGATCCGGGCTATGCCGCAGCCGCTGCGGCGGCGCGCGAGGCCGGGGTGGAGTCGCTCGCGTTCGGGGCCTATATCTCGCGCGCGGGCGTCGAGCTCGGCCGCCCGCTCGCCGTGGCGGCGCCCGGCGCGACGCCGCGTCCCTCGCCTTCGGGCGAGTCCTGAACCAGCCTTGCGCGCACGGGAATCCGCCCGTCCGCGAGTCAGGGGGAGACCCGCCATGTACGGCCCGTCCCAGCCGACGACGCCCGAAGGCATCAAGCTCTACGCGCCCGAGGATTTCGAGGGCATGCGCGCGGCCGGCCGCCTCGCCGCCGGGATCCTCGACCGCATCGCCGATCACGTCGTGCCCGACGTCACCACCGAGGCGCTCGACGACCTGATCGACGCCGACATGCGCGCCAACGGCGCGCGGCCGGCGACGCTCGGCTACCGGGGCTATCCGAAAAGCTCCTGCATCTCGGTCAATCACGTGGTCTGCCACGGGATTCCGGGGCCGAAGAAGCTGCGCGACGGCGACATCCTGAACATCGACGTCACCGTGATCCTCGACGGCTGGTACGGCGACAGCTCCCGCATGTACGTCGCCGGCACGCCGGGCCGGAAGGCCGAGCGGCTGATCGACGTCACCCACGAGGCGCTGATGCGCGGCATCGCGGCGGTGCGGCCCGGTAACACCTTCGGCGACATCGGCGCCGCGATCCAGGAGTACGTCGAGGGGCAGCGCTGCGCCGTGGTGCGCGACTTCTGCGGTCACGGGCTGGGGCGCGAGTTCCACGAGCCGCCGAACGTGCTGCATTTCGGCCGGCGCGGCGGCGGCGCGACGCTGCGGCCCGGCATGTTCTTCACCATCGAGCCGATGGTCAATCTCGGCCGGGCGGAGACCAAGACGCTCGCCGACGGCTGGACCGCCGTGACGCGCGACAAGTCCCTCTCGGCCCAGTTCGAGCATTCGCTCGGCATCACCGAGGACGGGGTCGAGGTGTTCACCCTCTCGCCCGCCGGCCGCTTCCACCCGACCTGGCGGCGCGCCTGAGATCCGTCGCCGGGGCGGGGGGCGCACCGGTCTCAACCCACCGTTAACCGCGAACGACCGAACCTCGGCGCGAGACCGCCGCCGGGGGATGCCGCCGATGCGCCGACGCGCCGACACGGGCCGCACGCCCGACCTGTTCTCCGCCGCCGCCCCGCCTGCGGCGCAGGACGGCTTCGCCTACGCGCCCGAAACGGCGGAAGCCGCGACCCCCGTTCCGAAATCTTCGGAACGGACCGTGAACGCGTCTCCCGGGACGCGGGAACGATCCGCGAACGCCGAGCCGCCCGACGACCGCCACGGCCACCGCGACCGCCTGCGGGAGCGCTTCATGAAGGCCGGCGAAGCGGCGCTCGCCGACTACGAGATGCTGGAGCTGGTGCTGTTCCGCGCCATTCCGCGCAAGGACGTCAAGCCGCTCGCCAAGCGCCTGATGCGAGTGTTCGGAGACTTCAACCACGTCGTCGCCGCCCCGCCCTCGCGTCTCGCGGAGGTCGAGGAGATGACCCCCGCCGCGGTGCGGGAGCTGAAGGTCGTCGAGGCCGCGGCGCACCGTTTCGCGCAGGCCAAGGTGTTGGGGCGCAACGCGATACAGAGTTGGGATCAGCTCGTCGCCTACTGCACCACGCGCCTCGCGCATGAGGGGACCGAGCAGTTCCGCATCCTCTTCCTCGACCGCAAGAACGTGCTGATCGCCGACGAGG
>DATFKM010000084.1:0-6329 GCA_035268645.1 Paracoccaceae bacterium
AGATCCTCCGCCACGCGCGACTTCTCCAGCATCGTGCCCATGAACACGAAGCAGGGGATCGCCACCAGGATCGGGTTCTGGATCGCGCCCGAGGCGCCGTCGCCGCCGAAGATGCGGTTGACGATCTGGTAGAAGATCGAGGCGCCGAGGAAGTCCATGTTGATGGCGATCAGCGCCGAGATCACCGAGATGCCGCCGAGCGCGATGGCCACCGGGATGCCGGTGAACAGCATCAGCCCCAGCGCCAGGAACATGTAGGCGCCGATGTAGACGTAGAGGTGGTCGTAGATCGCGGAGAGGAACTCGGTCATCAGTGGCGCGCCTTCCGCTTTTCCTCGATGAGCGCCCGCTCGGAGGCGAGGCGCGCGGCCTCCAGCTCGTCGGCGGCGCTGGAGAAGATCTGGAGCTCGTCGAGGGCCTCCTGCTGCTGGCGGGTCGAGCCGTAGAGGTCGACGATCAGACGCAGGATGGTGGCGACGGCGGCGCAGGTCATGATCACGAAGCCGATGAACATCGACGACTTGACGATGTAGCGCGCGCCCATGCCGGTCATCGACTCGGAACCTTCGTTCTGGAGCCATGACACGGTGAACAGCTCCCACGAATAGGCCACCATCGCGATCAGGAACGGCATCGCGAAGACGATCAGCAGGAACAGCTCCAGCTTGGCCTGCGAGCGCCGGCTCATCATCTCGCGGAAGATGTCGACGCGGACATGAGTGTTCGCGAGATAGCCGATGCCGAAGGTCAGCATCAGCAGGAAGGCGTGCAGGTGCCACTGCATGTCCTGCATCACGGTCGAGACCGAGATGCCGCTCGTGGCCGTCCATTCCGCGAAGTAGAGGCGCGTCACGTCGATCTTCCGCGTCACCACGTCGAACATGATGACCGCGATCAGCGGCAGGATCAGCCAGCCGGCGGTCTTGCCGACCACCCGGGTGATCCGGTCGAGCGCGCGCGCCGCGCTCAGCATTCCGTCCATGATGCGTCGTCCGCCTGTTGCGGGCGCGACCCTTCCGCCGGCCCTAGAGGGCGGCGGAAAGAGGCCGGCCGGTTCCTCCCCTCGACGGGGGCGGCGTTCTGCGCCGCCGCGCCCCGGGTGCGGCCCGCCCGCGCTCGGCGCGCGGGCGGGACGTCGGCTCAGCGCTTCAGATAGCCGACCTCGGACCAGATCTTGTAGGACTCGGCGAAGGCCGAATAGCTGTCCCACATCCGCTGCAGGTCGGGGTTCTTCTCCAGCTCCTCGGCGAGGACCTCCTCCCAGGCGGCCTCGAACTCGTCGAGGATCTCGTCCGGCCAGGTCATGATCTGCACGCCGTCGGCCTGGTTGGCGATCAGGGCCTGCGGCTGCTCGAACTCGCCGTCGGCCAGCTCGACGATGGCGTTGGCGAGGCAGGCCTGCTCGAGCATGGTCTTGTAGTGGTCCGGAAGCTCGTTCCACTTGTCCATGTTGATCAGCAGCTCGTTGGTGGTCGACTGCTGGTGCCAGCCCGGGAAGTAGTTGTACTTCGCGATCTGATAGAAGCCGAGCGTGCGGTCCATCGACGGCATCGAGAACTCGGTCGCGTCGAGCGTGCCGAGCTCCAGCGCCGGGTAGATGTCGCCCGCGGCGAGCTGCTGGGTGGAGACGCCGAGCTTCTGCATCACGAGGGCGCCGAGCGCGAAGAAGCGCATCTTCAGGCCCTTGAGCTGGTCGAGGCTCTCGATCGGCTCGCGGAACCAGCCGGAGGTCTCCGGCGGGATCAGCCCGCAATACATGTACTTGATGTTGTCGCGGGCGTAGAGTTCCTCGGCGATCTCGACGCCGCCGCCGCGCAGAAGCCAGGTGTTGAACTCCACCGCGCCCGGGCCGAACGGCCAGGAGGCGAGGAAGCCGTAGGCCGAGTTCTTGCCGGTGTTGGCGCCCGGCGTGCCGTAGGCGACGTCGACCGCGCCCTGCCCGACGGCGTCGTAGTAGGCGAAGCCGCCGGTCAGCGCGCCGGGCTCGAAGACGCGGATGTCGAAGTCGCCCTGGCTCATCTCGCGCACGGCGTCGGCGATGCGCGGACCCACGGGGCCGAGCACGGAGACGTTGGTGCCGAACGCCGAGTGCATCCGCCAGCGCACCTTCTGCGCCTGCGCCTCGACGGTGGAGACCGCTAGCACGGCTCCGACGGCCACCGCCGAGGTCAGCAGGCGCCCCGTCCAAGTTGCAAGTGTCATGTGCATCCTCCCTGGTCCTTTTCGTGTCGCAGCTGCGAAGCGAACCCTGTCGGGTCCGCCAGACGGCATTGCGGCAGGCCGGCCTCCCAACCGGCGAGCCCGATTAACGTGGCGAATCCAAGCGATGTCAATGAATCCGATGGGAAAGCTATGGCAGACTTATGATCTCGTCTTGCAACGCCCGCTCTCCCGGCCGGGGCGGCACTGCGTCAACCGCCCCGCGGCGCCGTCCGCCGGCGCGGTGGCGACCCCGGCAGGACTCGAACCTGCAGCCGTCGGATTAGAAGTCCGATGCTCTATCCAGTTGAGCTACGGGGCCGGCGCGGCGATCTAGCCGCGCCGGCCGGGCGCGGTCAATCTCGCGCGCCCGCCCGCTTCCCTCCGGACGCGCGCTCGGCTATGCCGCGGCCATGACCGGACCCGATCGCCCCGACGGCCTGACCTATCGCGACGCCGGCGTCGACATCGACGCCGGGAACGCCCTCGTCGACCGCATCCGCCCCCTCGCCGCGGCCACGCGCCGGGCGGGGACGATGGACGCGCTCGGCGGCTTCGGCGCGCTCTTCGACCTGAAGGCGGCGGGCTTCGCCGACCCGATCCTCGTCGCCGCCACCGACGGCGTCGGCACCAAGCTGCGCCTCGCGCTCGACGCCGGGGACCTCTCCGGCGTCGGCGCCGATCTCGTGGCCATGTGCGTCAACGACCTGATCTGCCAAGGGGCCGAGCCCCTGTTCTTCCTCGACTATTTCGCCACCGGCCGGCTCGACCTCGAGGCCGCCGAGACGGTGATCGCCGGCGTCGCCCGCGCCTGCGCCGAGGCCGGCTGCGCCCTGATCGGCGGCGAGACCGCCGAGATGCCGGGCCTCTACGCCGAGGGCGACCTCGACCTCGCCGGCTTCGCCGTCGGCGCGATGGAGCGCGGCGGCGCCCTGCCCCGGCCGGCGCGGCCCGGCGACGTGCTGCTCGCGCTGCCCTCGACCGGCGTCCACTCCAACGGCTTTTCGCTGGTGCGCCGCATCGTGGAGCGCGCGGGCGCCGATCTCGCCGCGCCGGCCCCCTTCGAGGCCGCCCGCAGCCTCGCCGCGGCGCTGCTGACCCCGACCGCGCTCTACCCCGCTCCGGCCCGCGCCGCGCGCGCCGCGGCCGGCGAGGGACTGCGCGCCCTCGCCCACGTCACCGGCGGCGGCCTGCCGGAGAACCTGCCCCGCGCCCTGCCGGAGGGGCTCGGAGCCGCGCTCGACCCCTGGCCCCTGCCGCCGGTCTTCCGCTGGCTGGCCGAGACGGGCGGCGTCGCCGAGGCCGAGATGCTGCGCGTCTTCAACTGCGGCGTCGGCCTCGTCCTCGTCCTCGCGCCGGAGGCCGAGGACGCCGTCCGCGACGCGCTGCCGGAGGCGTTCCGCCTCGGCGTCGTGACCGAGACGCCCGGCGTCGCCCTCTCCCTCCCTCTCGCATGAGCGTGCGCACCGCGATCCTGATCTCCGGCACGGGCTCCAACATGGCGGCGCTGCTGGACGACATGGCCAGGGGCTCGCATCCGGCCGCCCCCGCCGTGGTGATCGCCGACCGCCCCGACGCGCCGGGGCTGGAGCGGGCCGAGGCGCGCGGCGTCCCGGCCGTCGTGGTCGAGCGCAAGGCCTTCCCCGGCCGCGCCGCCTTCGAGGCCGCCCTCGGCGCCGAACTCGCCCGCGCCCGGGCCGAGCTGATCTGCCTCGCCGGCTTCATGCGCATCCTGACGCCTGGCTTCGTGCAGCGCCGCGCCGGGCGCATCCTCAACGTCCACCCCTCGCTGCTGCCGCTGTTCCCGGGGCTCGACACCCATGCCCGCGCGCTCGAGGCCGGCGTCGCCGTGCACGGCTGCACGGTGCACGAGGTGACGGCGGAGCTCGACGCCGGCCCGATCCTCGGCCAGGCCGCGGTGCCGGTGCACGCGGGCGACACCGCCGGGATCCTGGCCGCCCGGGTTCAGGCGGCGGAACACCGCCTCTATCCCGCCGTCCTCCGCCGCGTCGCCGCCGGCGTGCGCGCCCGTCTGCCGCTGCTCGAGGCGCGCTGACGGCCGTCGAAACGCCGCCCGTCCCGCCACGCCTCGGCCATCGCCTCGAACTGCGCGAAGGCGGCGCTGGTGTCGGCGTCGAGGCCGCTGTCCGGCGTCGGCGCACGGATATGCTGCACGAAGCCCTCGGCGGCGGCCCAGTCGCGGATCACCACGCTTCGCATCCAGCGGCGATAGAAGCCTTCGTCGAGCACGCCGTCGCGGATGCCGATGGCGACCAGCTCGTAATGGTTGAGGAAGTCGAGCACCCTGCGGCGCTGCGCCTGAAGCTCCGGATTGGTCGGCGCGAACAGCGGCTCGAAGCCCTGCGGATCGCGTCGCACGGCGCTGAAGGCCGCTGCGGCGCGGCGGTAGTAGTCCGACGATTCGGACCGCTCGATCAGGTCCAGCGTCGCCCGCCGGCGCGCGATGGCCCGGTTCTCGCGGATCGAGCGCCAGGCCCAGAACGAGGCCGCCGCGACCGAGACGGCCACGACCAGCGGCATCACCCACCAATACGACTGCGCCGCGGCCGGAAGCCCGGCCGCGGCGCGGATCGTCGTCAGGTCGTCAGGACCCATCGGTCAGTCGCGGTAGCCCTCGCGCGTGATCATGGCGATCCTCCGTATCATGTCCGTCCGGAAAGATGACCGCCCCCGACCGCGAATTCAAGGGCTTCGCCCTCAGCCGACGATCTCGATCCCCGCGAAGAAGAAGGCGATCTCGATCGCCGCGTTCTCGTCCGAATCGGAGCCGTGCACGGAATTCTCGCCGATCGAGAGCGCGAACTCCTTGCGGACCGTGCCCTCGGCCGCCTCGGCCGGGTTGGTCGCGCCCATCACCTCGCGGTTCTTCGCCACCGCGTCCTCGCCCTCGAGCACCTGCACCACCACCGGGCCGGAGGCCATGAAGCTCACGAGCTCGCCGTAGAACGGGCGCTCCTTGTGCACGGCATAGAACTCGCCGGCCTGCGCCTCGGTCATGTGGATGCGCTTCTGGGCGACGATGCGCAGCCCCGCGGCCTCGAACTTGGCGTTGATCGCGCCGGTCAGGTTGCGGGCGGTCGCATCCGGCTTGATGATGGAGAACGTGCGCGTGACGGCCATGGGTGTCGTCCTCTTGCAGGGGCGCCCCCTCGGCGCCCGTCGTCATGGGGAACGGCCGCACGCTCGAAAGGATGCGCCCGGCCGGGAAAGACGCCGGGCCGATAGCATGGGGGGAGGGGCCTTGAAAGCGCATTTCGCCATGTTCGCCCGCTACAACGCCTGGGCGAACCGGCGGCTCCACGCCGCCGCCGCCGCGCTGCCCGACGCGGATCTGAGGGCCGATCTCGGGGCCTTCTTCGGCTCGCTGCACGCCACGCTGAACCACCTGCTCGTGACCGACGTGATCTGGCTGGCGCGGCTGCGCGGCCAGACGCCGCCGCCCTGGCCGCTCGATCACGTGGCGCACGACGCCTTCGCGGATCTCTCCGCGGCGCGCGAGGCGCTGGACGACGACCTCCTGCGCTTCGTCGGCGCGCTCGGCGAGCACGAACTCGCCGGCCCGATACGCTACCGCACGATCACCGACCCCGCCTATGTGGAGCAGCCGATGACCGAGGCCATGGCCCATCTCTTCAACCACCAGACCCATCACCGCGGCCAGGCCCATGCCCTGCTGACCCGCCTCGCCGGCGCCGCGCCCTCGCTCGACCTGATCGTGATGCAGCGCGAAGAGGCCGCCCGATGAAGCGCGAGCCGCTCTGGTTCGAGGACTTCGCCCCCGGCACGCGCTGGCGCACCGAGGGCGCGACGATCACCGAGGCGCAGATCCTCGACTTCGCGCAGCGCTGGGACCCGCAGCCCTTCCACATGGACGTGATCGCGGCGAAGGACAGCGTCTACGGCGGGGTCATCGCCTCCGGCTTCCAGACCATGCTGACCGCCTTCCGCCTCTGGATGGCGGAGAAGATCGTCACCCCCTCGGCCGAGGGTTCGCCCGGCATGTCGGAGGTGCGCTGGTTCCGGCCCACCCGCCCCGGCGACACCATCCATGCCGAGGTCGAGGCGGTCTCCGCCCGCCCCTCCGCCTCGCGCCCCGCCTACGGCATCGT
>DATFKM010000085.1:0-2465 GCA_035268645.1 Paracoccaceae bacterium
AGCTCCGCACCGATGCCCGTTGCTCACGCCGCCCAGAAGGGCAAATCTCAACCTACGATTCCGGCCGCCCGCGGATGAGCGAAAGGGGTCAGGTCAGCGGGTCGGTGGATAAAGGGGGAGCCGGAGCGCGCCAACTCCAGCCGGTCTCCCGCCACCTTCGGATCGTCCACCTCGATCTGCGTCGGGCGCAGCGACAGCGCCTCGCGCATCCTCTCGGCGAGCTCCGCGACGCGGTCGGCCGCCGGCCGATGGGCGAGGCGCTCCGCCTCGCAGGGCATGTGCGCGTATTCGTAGAGCGTCGCCTGCAGTTCGCGCTGCGCGCCGTAGGCGAGGACCTCGCGCCGGTAGCGCGCCTCGCCGTCGGCGCCGCGCAGCAACGCCACGGCGTCGTGCTGGTTGAAGAGCGTGCGGAAGCCCCAAGGCGCGGCGCCGTCCATCAGGCCCGGGTCGTCCCGGGCGAACTCCGGTGCGATCCTGCGCAGCGCGCAGCGCGCAGATGACGGGCGGGCCGAGGGCGAGATCGACGAAGAGCGCCGTCGCCTCTTCGGGCTCCGGGCGGCCGGCGAGGGCGGGGCCCGCCGCGGTCTCGGCCAGCGCGTCGAGATGGGCGTCGAAGCCCTCCTCCTGTGCGAGATCCCCGGCGGCGGCGTCGAGGAAGGCGGGGCCGGCCCAGTCCCAGGTCTGCGCGTCCGCCTCCCTGTCGAGCCCCGCCAGCATCGGCGCCACCAGCGGGCTGAGCCGCGCGGCGATCGCGGCGCGTATCGCGGGGGCGTCGAACGGCCCTTCGCTCTCGCGTAACACCTCGAGCGGGTCGGCGGCGGCGGCGAGCGTGGGCGAGGGGATTGTCAGCGGCAGCGCCCGGAGCCCCGCGAGCCGTCCCTGCGCCCGCCGGAACTGCAGCGGCCGGCGCGCGTGAACGCCGAAATGCCGCTCGCCCCCGGCCCCGACGCCCATGCGCCGCTCGGCCTCGCAGGAGAGCACCGCGCCGATGGCGTCGGGCGCCATGCCCCGGCTCGAGAAGACGAGCGACTTGCTGGCGGTCTCCGCCGTGCCCGCGGAGACGCGACCTTCGGACGACCGTCGCGTCGGCGCGTTCGCGCCGGTCCGATCGCCGGGCTCCGGCTTCGGAGGACGGCCCGATCGGGAGCGGAGAGCGGGGGGCGCCCGGCGGCGATGCACGGCGCCGGGCGATGCCGCAGGGCGTCCGCAGCACCTTCGGGCCGCGCCGCAGACCTTCGCATGCGCTCGGTGGCGGCGGAGGCGGCGCAACGCCGCCGACGGAGACGCGGATCGCTCAAGGGCCCCGAAGCAACGGGCTGACGAACCCCTCGGGCTTCACGGCGAGGACCGGGCGCTCGAGGTTGTTGATGATGTTCTCCGCGGTATTGCCGATGAAGACGCCGCTGAGACCGGTTCGCGCCACCGTGCCCATGACGACGACGTCCGCGCCCAGCTCGCGGCTCTGCTCCTCGATCACCATTTCCGGGGCGCCGCGAGCCAGACGCGGCACGAGACGGGGGGCGGAGCCGCCTTCCTCCCGGGCCTTGGCCAGCAGAAGGCTCATGGCGTCCTCACGGGCGTCGCGGATTTCGTCGACGTACCTGTCGGCGGACATGCGTGCGTCGCGGTCGCTCGAGAACGCCCATATCATGCCCTCGCCGATGGCCTCCCAGGCATGGAGGACGACGACCTCCGCGTCGGACGCGGCGGCGATGCACCGCGCGGCGGCGACGACCCGCGCGTTCAACGACGTCAGCGTCTCGGGCTCGGCCGCGTCCCAGACGTCGAGATCGACCGCGGCGAGGACCCGCCTCGGCGTGATCGGCGCCGTCGGCGTCTGCAGCCAGACGGGGCACGGGCATTTGCGCAGCAGGTGCTGATCGGTGCTGGCGAAGAGGAACCGGTGGATGCCCGAAAGCGGCTCGGCCTGCTTGATCACGAAGTCGCAATCCGTCTTCGCCGCATGCCGGATGATCTCGAGGTAGGCCTTGCCGACCGCCACCCGCGGCTCGATCGCACGCTCGGGCGCGGCCTCCGACAGCTTGGCCCGAACCTCCTCGCGCGTGCGTTCCACGGCCTCCTCGATCAGCTTGTCGGGATCCCGCCCCGCGATCCGGGCGATGATCGCCAGATCCTGCGGAGGGTCCACGCAGGCGATGACCTCCAGCGCCGCGCCGTGCCTTTCCGCGAGGGCCAATGCGCTGTCGAGGGCGATCCGTCCTTCGCCCGCGTCCATCGCCGCGAGGATCCGGGTCGGTCGACCGAGATCGGAGGTCATGCCGGCAGCTCCTTCTGTCCGACGGGGTCTTCCATCACCCGCTCGGGCGCTCTCGCGTCGCCCGCGATCATCCGGGCCGCGGCGAAGGCCGCGTCGCGGTACGGCATCAGGACGAGGTCGGCCCGCTGCGACTCGAGCGCCTCGGCCGTCGCCTCGCGATGCGCGGCCACGGCGACCTTGCCCTCAA
>DATFKM010000086.1:0-6420 GCA_035268645.1 Paracoccaceae bacterium
GCTGCTGCTCGACCGGCTGCCGGCGCGCACGCGGCGGGGGGCGGAGATCCTCTGCACGCTCGGCGGGCTGATCCTCTCGGCCTATCTCACGTATTTCACGGGCGAGATGATCTACTGGTCGATCACGTTCGGGGATCTGACGCAGGGGATCGTGCCGATCCCGCTCTGGATTCCGCAGATGGGGATGATGATCGGGCTGACGGTGCTGACGCTCGCCTTCCTCGACGACGCGCTGCGGCTTCTGACCGGGCGCGAGCCCGCCCACATCACGGCCTCGCGCGCCGCATCGGAGGTCTGAGGCGATGGACGTCGCAACCCTCGGCACGATCCTCGGGCTGCTGCTGCTGCTGCTGCTCGCCTCCGGCTTCTGGGTCGGCATGAGCCTCTTCGCGGTGGGCGTGGTCGCCATCGGCCTGTTCTCGACGGCGCCCGCCGGCTCGATCATGGCGACGACGAGCTGGGGGCAGAGCTGGTCGTGGTCGCTGACGGCGCTGCCCCTCTTCATCTGGATGGGGGAGATCCTGTTCCGGACCCGGCTGGCGGAGGACATGTTCGCCGGCCTCAGCCCCTGGATGACGCGGATCCCGGGGCGGCTGATGCACGTCAACGTGCTCGGCTCGGGCATCTTCGCCGCCGTCTCCGGGTCGTCGGCGGCGACGACGGCGACGATCGGGCGGATCACGATCCCCGAGCTGAAGAAGCGCGGCTACGACGAGCGCATGGTGCTGGGGACGCTGGCGGGTTCGGCGACGCTGGGGCTGCTGATCCCGCCCTCGATCATCCTGATCGTCTACGGGGTGGCGGCGGACGTCTCGATCTCGCGCCTCTTCATCGCGGGCGTGGTGCCGGGGCTGGTGCTGATCGGGCTCTTCATGGGCTCGATCATGGTCTGGTCGCTGATGAACCCGGGCAAGGTGCCGGCGGCGGAGCGCCGCCCGAGCCTCGGCGAGCGGATGGTGGCGCTGACGCGGCTGGGGCCGATCGTGCTGCTGATCATCGGGGTGATCGGCTCGATCTACGGCGGCTTCGCGACGGCGACGGAGGCGGCGGCCGTCGGGGTCGCGGGGGCGCTGATCCTGTCGCTGGTCACAGGCTCGCTCGACTGGGGGAGCTTCCGCGAGAGCCTGATGGGGGCGACCGCGACCTCCTGCATGATCGCCTTCATCCTCGCCGGGGCGGCGTTCCTCTCGGTCGCGATGGGCTTCACCGGGATCCCGCGGGAGCTGGCGGCGGGGATCGGGGCGCTGGAGCTCTCGCCCCTGATGCTGCTGGTGGCGCTGACGCTGTTCTTCGCGGTGCTGGGCTGCTTCCTCGACGGCATCTCCATCGTGGTGCTGACGGTCGCGGTGATCATGCCGATGGTGGAGGCGGCCGGGATCGACCTGATCTGGTTCGGCATCTACATCGTGGTGGTGGTGGAGATGAGCCAGATCACGCCGCCGATCGGGCTGAACCTGTTCGTGATCCAGAGCCTGACGGGGCGGGACCTGCTGTATCTCGCCCGCGCCGCGCTGCCGTTCTTCCTGATCATGGTGTTGATGGTGGCGCTGCTGATCCTGTTCCCGGGCATCGCCACCTGGCTGCCGGCGCAGATGACGCGAGGCTAGGCGCGCAGGCGCATCAGCACGGTCATGGCACGGATGCCGACGGCGGGGCCGAGGGCGAGGAGCGCCATCGCCCAGGGCCAGCCGAGGGCCGCGGCCGTGCCGGGGAGCCACTGCACGGTGGTCGCGGTGAGGAGGAAGCCGAGCGCGGTCTGCGCGGTGAGGAGCGAGCCGACGCGGTGCGGCGGCGCGGCGTCGGCGACGAGGGTGGAGTAGAGCGCGCTGTCCGGGATCACCGCGATCCCCCAGAGGATCAGCGCGGCGGCGAGCAGCCAGGGCGAGGCGCCGTAGGTCGCCGCGGCGAAGAGCGCGGCGGCGCCGGAGGCGACGAGGCAGAGCCGGGCGACGCGGGCCGAGCCGTGGCGGACGGCGGCGAGGCCCGCGGGGATGCAGGCGAGGCCGCCGAGCGCGACGGTGAGGAAGGCGACGCCGGCGCCGAGGCGCTCGGCCCCCGGCTGGCCGGCGACGGCGAAGGCGGTGGTGGCGATGACGCCGACCCAGGCCCAGAGCGCGAAGAGCTCCCACATGTGCGCGAGATAGCCGAGGAAGGCGAGGCGGATGCGCCGGTCGGTCCAGGCGAGGGTGACGGCGGCGAGGTCGAGCTTCGGCGCGCGGGCGTGGTGAGGGCCGAGGCCGACGGCGAGGATGCCGAGCCCGCCGGCGGCGGCGAGGGCGCTGGTGGCGGCGATGGTCAGCCGCCAGTCGGCGCCGCCGAAGAGCGCCGCGAGATGCGGGAAGGCGGCGCCGACCGAGAGCGCGCCGATCAGGAGCGAGACGAGGAAGGCGCGGTCGCGCGTGCCCCAGCCGGCCGCGATCTTCATGCCGACGGGATAGACGCCGGCGAGCGCGGCGCCGGTTAGGGCGCGGAGGGCGTGCGCCTCCCAGCCGCCGACCGGGGCGAGGAGGAGGCCGGCGTTGGCGCCGGCGGCGATCAGCGCGGAGAACAGGAACACGCGGCGAGGATCGAAGCGGTCGGCGAGGCCGAGCAAGGCGTAGAGCACGGCGCCGCCGGCGAAGCCGAGCTGGACGGCGGTGGTGAGCCCGGCGAGGGCGCCGGCGGCGAGCCCCACCTCGCGCCCCATCGGCCCGATCACGGCGGCCGAGGAGAACCAGACCGAGAGGCCGCCGATCTGCGTCGCGACGAGGATCGCGACGGAGCGGGCCTTGCCCGGCACGGGGGCGTCGGGCGCGACGCTCATCGGGCGGGCTCCGGCCGGCGGGGCGAGGGCGCGCCCGCCCGCCCGCCCCGCGCCCCCGCCCCGCCGGCGGGGGGCGCGGCGCTCGGGGGGATCGACCCCCCCCGCGCCGCGTCGGCGCCTCCTGGGCGGTGGCCGGCGGGGCGCGGCGGTCTGGCGGGCAGGCGCGGGGCTCGGGCGCTCATCGGGCGGGCTCCAGCTGGCGGCGGAGGGCGGCGCGGTCGGCCTTGCCGGTGGGGCCGGTGGGGAGGTCGGGCATCAGGCGGATCGTGTCGGGGAGTTTCCAGCGCTCGAGACGTTCGGCGGCCCAGGCGCGGAGAGTTTCGGGGCTCGTCGTCGCGCCGTCGCGGAGGACGAGGGCGAGGTGGAGGGCCTCGCCGCGCTCGGGGTCGGGGGCGCCGGCGGCGAGGGCGGCGGCGACGTCGGGATGGGCGAGGAAGGCGGCCTCGATCTCCAGGGGGGCGAGCTTGTTGCCGGCGCGGATCACCAGGTCCTTGAGGCGGCCGATCAGGCGATACGCGCCCTCGGGGGTCGTCTCGGCGAGGTCGCCGGTGCGGAACCAGCCGTCCGGCATCGCCTCGGCCGTCAGGTCGGGGGCGTCGAGGTAGTGCAGCATGCGCCAGGGGGAGCGGATCTGGAGCTCGCCCTCGGGGGAGAGGCGGATCTCGATCCCCTCGCCCGGGCGGCCGAGGGTTCCGGCGAGGGCGTCGTAGTCCTCGGGGGGGACGAAGAGGTCGGAGGTGCCGGTTTCCGTGAGGCCGTAGATGTCGCCGAGGGGGGCGTCCGGGAAGGCGGCGCGGAGGCGCGCGCCGAGGGGGGCGGGGAGCGGCTCGCCGCCGGACATGATGCGGGCGGCGACGGCGGGGCCGGGCGTCTCCGCGAGGCGGCGGAGGACGGTGGGGGCGGCGGGGAGGCGGTCCGCCCGCGCGGCGAGGGCGCGGAACTCGGCGGGGTCGAAGCGGCCGCGGAGATGCAGCGTGCCGCCGCGCGCGAGGGTCAGCCAGCTCGCCCATTGGCCGAAGCTGAAGGTGAGCTGGAGGGCGTGGGCGGTGGTCCCGCCCTCGCCCCAGTCCGTCATGCGGGCGATCATGGCGAGTTTGTCGGCGGCGCGGGCGGCGGAGAGGACGACGCCCTTCGGGGCGCCGGTGGAGCCGGAGGTGAAGATCACCGCGCCGGCCTCGGGGTCGAGGGCGCGGGGGGCGGCGTCGGCGAGGCGGCGGGGGGCCGCCTCCATCGCGAAGCGGGCGCCGAGGCGGGCGCGGAGGGTTTCGGCCGCCGCCGGCGGCGTGGTGCGGTGGACGGGGGCGGCGACGCCGCCGGCGCGCTGGACGGCGAGGAAGGCGACGAGGTCGGCGGCGCGGCCGGAGACGGGGACGAGGACGGGTTCGCCCGCGGCCAGCCCCTCGGCGGCGAGGGCGCGGGCGCCGCGGTCGGCGGCGGCGTCGAGCTCGGCGTAGGTGAGGGCGGCTGCGCCGTCGTCCACGGCGATGCGGGCGGCGTTCGCGGCGGCGGCGCGGCGGACCAGGGTCTCGATCGTCTCGGGCATCTGGCCGCGTCCTCCCGCCTCTCCTAGGGTGGCGACGCTGCCATCCCCGGCGCGGAAAGACGAGAGGTCCCGACCATGTCAGACGCCCCCGAGCCGACCGTCCTCTACGAGCGCCGCGGGCGGGTGGGGCTGATCACGCTGAACCGCCCTTCGCGGATGAACGCGATGGACCAGGCGATGCTGGCCGAGCTGCTGGCGGCGGCGGATGCGGCGGAGTCGGATCCGGACACGAACGCGGTGGTGGTGACGGGGGCGGGCAGGGGCTTCTCCTCGGGCTTCGATCTGAAGGCGCAGGCGGCGGACCCGCCGACGGGGGTGGCGGAGTGGCGGCCGGTGCTGAGGCGCGATTTCGACGCCTGCATGGCGTTCTGGAAGATGGCGAAGCCGACGGTGGCGGCGGTGCACGGGCCCTGCCTCGCCGGGGCCTGCGAGCTGGCGATGGCCTGCGATCTGACGGTGGCGAGCGAGGGCGCGACCTTCGGCGAGCCGGAGCTGAAGTTCGGCGCGGGGATCGTGGTGATGATCCTGCCCTGGGTGGTGGGCCCGAAGCTCGCCAAGGAGATCATCCTGACGGGGGAGGACGCGCTGAGCGCGGCGCGGGCGCGGGAGATCGGGATGGTCAACCGGGTCGTGCCGGAGGGGACGCATCTGGAGGAGGCGATGGCGGTGGCCGCGAGGATCGCGGCGATGGACGACGTGCTGGTGCGCGAGACCAAGCGGGCGCTGAACCGGACCTACGAGCGCATGGGGATGCTGGAGGCGCTGGAGGCGGCGCTCGACGTCGACGTGCTGATCGAGGGCGAGGGGATGGAGACCAAGCGGCGGTTCCTCGAGATCGCGCGGGAGACGGGGCTGCGCGCGGCGCTGGACTGGCGCGACGCGCGTTTCGCCGAGCGCGGCGCCTGAGGCGGCGGGAGGGGGGATCGACCCCCCTCCCGCCGCGCGCCCCCTTCGGCCCCGCATCCCGCCCCGCGGGTTGCCGGCGGCGCGCGGTCCGGTCGGCCGGAGGCGCGCGGGGCGGGGCCTCTCTTGAGGGAAGGACGGCGGGCAGGTGCGGCGGCTTCCGTCCGTGCTTCGCCGCGTTCGGGCGGGGACACCCTGCGCGGACGCGGCCTTGATCCCCGGCGCGCGACGCGAGGGCCGGGCGCGAGGCGCGTTCGCGCGCCGAGGCGGAGGGAGGGGGGTCGATCCCCCCGAGCTCCGCGCCCCCCCGAAGACGTGGGGCGCGGGGCGGGGCTCAGGCGCCGACGGTCTGGGCGCCGACGATCTCGCCGCGCTCGATGGTCAGTTCGCGCTCGAGCAGGGTGGAGGAGTGGCTGAGCTCGGACTGCGCGATCAGGACCGAGAGGCGCGTGTCCTTGAGCGAGATGATGACGTCGGAGATGCGTTTCGCGAGCGCCGGCGCCACGCCCTCGAACGGCTCGTCGAGCAGCAGAAGCCGCGAGCCCGAGATCAGCGCGCGGCCGAGCGCGGCCATCTTCTGCTGGCCGCCGGAGAGCAGGAGCGCCTTGCGGTCCTTCATCTCCTTCAGCTCCGGCATCAGCTCGTAGACGAAGCCGAGGCCCTTGGCGCCGTCGACCTCCTCGTTCGCCCAGGCGGGGAGCAGCATGTTCTCCTCGACCGTGAGCTGGGGGACGAGGCGGCGGTCCTCCGGCATCCAGCCGAAGCCGAGGCGGGCGCGGTCGCGCGGGTCCATCCGCGAGATGTCCTCGCCGTCGAAGCGCACGGCGCCGCCGCCGAGCGCGGCGAGGCCGACGATGGCCCGGATGCAGGTGGTCTTGCCGGCGCCGTTGCGCCCGATCAGGCCCACCCGCTCGCCGTCGCCGACCGAGAACGAGACGCCGCGCAGGATCGGGGCGGCCTGGATGGAGACCGCGATGCGGTCGACCTCGAGCGTCATTGCGCGCCTCCCGTCACGTATTTCTGCACGTCCGGATCGGCGAGCACCTCGTCCGGCGCGTCGTCGGCGATGATGCGCCCGGCGTAGAAGGCGAGCACGCGCTCGGAGTAGCGCGTGACGACGTCCATGTCGTGCTCGACGAAGATCACGGTGGTGCCGATCTCCTTCAGGGCG
>DATFKM010000087.1:0-12377 GCA_035268645.1 Paracoccaceae bacterium
TCATCGCCGATCCGCAGTCGGGCCAGCAGGGCTACGTCACCTCCGAGCCGTTCGCCGTGGAGCGCGAGGGCGGCTTCGAGCCCGACGTCTATCTGATCGCCGACGCCGGCTTCACCTCCTACGCCACGACGGTGGAGGCCATGGCCTCCACCATCGAGGAGATGCCGGAGGCGGTGAAATGTTTCGTGGAGGGCTCCGCCATCGGCTGGACCCGCTATCTCTACGGCGATCCCTCGGCCGCCAACGACCTGATCCAGGCCGACAATCCGGACATGTCGGACGAGCAGATAGCGTTCTCGATCGAAGCGATGAAGGAATACGGCATCGTTGATTCGGGCGCCGCGCTGGAGCTGGGCATCGGCGCGATGACGCCGGCCAAGGTGAAGGATTTCTACGACAAGATGGTCGCCGCGGGCGTCGCGGAGCCGGGGCTCGACTTCATGTCCGCCTTCGACTTCTCCTTCGCCAACACGGGCGCGGCCATGCCGGTGAAGTGGGAGCTGACCGGCGAGTGACGGCGGCCGAGGACCTTCCAGCGGCGGGTGGGGCGACGTCCGCCGCCCATGCCGAGCGGATCGCCGGAGCCGCGGCGGCGCGGCGGAGAGCCCGCCCGCCGCTGCTCGCGATCCGCGACGTGACCAAGGTGTTCGGGCGCGACGTGGTGGCGCTGCGCGGCATGACGCTCGACGTGCGGCAGGGCGACTTCATCTCGCTGCTGGGCCCGTCGGGTTGCGGCAAGTCCACCGCGCTGAAGCTGATCTCGGGCCTCATCCATCCGACGGCCGGGCGCATCGAATGGCTCGGCGGCGCGAGCGCGCAGGACGGCGACCTCGGCGTCGTGTTCCAGGAGCCGACGCTGATGCCCTGGGCGACGGTCGCCCAGAACGTCTGGCTGCCGATGCGCCTCAAGGGCCGCAGCTTCGCCGCCTGCCGGGCCGAGATCGACGAGGCGCTCGCCACCGTCGGTCTCGCCGGCTTCGAGGCGGCCTATCCGCGCGAGCTCTCGGGCGGCATGAAGATGCGCGTCTCCATCGCGCGCGCTCTCGTCACCCGCCCGCGCCTGATCCTGATGGACGAGCCCTTCGCCGCGCTGGACGAGATCACGCGCTTCAAGCTCAACAACGACCTCCTCGAGATGCGCGCCAAGCTCGACTGCACGGTCATCTTCGTGACGCATTCGGTGTTCGAGAGCGTGTTCCTCTCCGACCGCATCGTGGTCATGGCCGCCCGCCCGGGCCGCGTGATCCGCGAGCTGACGGTCGACGAGCCCTATCCGCGCACCGAGGATTTCCGCACCTCCGCCGACTACGCCGCCCACTGCCGCGAGACCTCCGCCGCGCTGCACGAGGCGATGGGAGACGCCCCGCATGACGATCACTGAGGCCGCCCGCATCGAGGGCGCCGCCGCCGAAGCCCCGCTGGACCCCGAGGAACTCGCCCGCCAGCGGCGACGCCGAACCGAGAAGGTGGCCCGCTGGGTGCTGCCGGCCCTCGTCCTGGTGCTGATGCTGTGGGGCTGGAACCGCCTCGTCGTGGTCAACGAGATCCCGCATTACATCCTGCCCGGCCCCGGCCGGGTATGGGACGCGCTGATGGACAACCTCGGCTCGCTCATGGGCTCCTGGCTGATCACGGTGCAGATCACGCTCTTGGCGCTTCTGGTGGCGGTGGTCGGCGGCGTCGGCCTCGCGGTCCTCTTCAACCAGTCGAAATGGGCCTCGCTCAGCATCTACCCCTACGCGGTGATCCTTCAGGTCACGCCGATCATCGCGGTGGCGCCGCTGATCTTCATCTATGTCGACGACGTGAACCTCTGGCTGTTCACCATCTCCGACAAGATCGTCGGCATGCTGATCTGCGCCTGGATCGTCGCCTTCTTCCCGGTGCTCTCCAACACCACGCTGGGGCTCAACTCGGCCGACCACAACCTGCGCGACCTGTTCTCGATCTACGGCGCGACGCGCTGGCAGAAGCTGCGCTACCTGCAGCTTCCCTCGGCGCTGCCCTATTTCCTCGGCGGGCTGCGCATCGCCGGGGGGCTTTCCCTGATCGGCGCGGTGGTGGCCGAGTTCGTCGCCGGGACGGGCGGCGTCGGCTCCGGCCTCGCCTTCCGCATCCTCGAGGCGAACTACCGTCTCAAGATCGACCTCGCCTTCGCCGCGCTGCTGCTGATCGCGCTGACCGGCGTGCTGATCTTCGCGGTGCTCAGCCTCGTCAGCCATCTCGCGCTCCGCAAATGGCACGAGAGCGCCGTCAGCCGGGAGACCTGAGTGGACTTCACGACCCTGCCGGAGGGCCGCCGCGTCGCGCTGCGCAACCTCCGGACCCCGGCCTGCCTCCACGGCGGCGGCGACGACCTGATCGCGCTGGAGCTGGTGATCGAGGACGGGCGGTTCGCCGCGGACGGTCCGGCGGACGCGGAGGCGGACCTCGGCGGCGCGATCGTCCTGCCGGCCTTCGTCGACGCCCACACCCATCTCGACAAGGGGCACATCCAGCCGCGCCGGCCCAACCCCGACGGCAGCTTCATGGGCGCCCTGACTTCGGTGGCGGAGGACCGGGCGGCGAACTGGAGCGCCGAGGACGTGCGCCGCCGCGCCGATTTCGCGCTGCGCTGCGCCTACGCGCACGGCACGCGGGCGATCCGGACCCACATCGACTCGATCGCCCCGCAGGGCGGGATCTCCTGGCCGGTGTTCGAGCGTCTGCGCGAGGAGTGGGCCGGGCGGATCGCGCTGCAGGGCGCCGGCCTCGTCGGCGTCGAACTGGTGGAGGACACGCCGGAGTGGCATGCGCTGGCGGAGCGGATCGCCGCGGCGGGCGGCGTGCTCGGCTGCGTCACCTATCCCGTGCCGGATCTGGACCGACGCCTGGACCTCTTCTTCGAGACCGCGGCCCGCCACGGCCTCGCCGCGGACTTCCACGCCGACGAGACGCTGGACCCGGCCTCGCGCACGCTTCGTGCGATCGCCGAGGCGGTCGGGCGGACCGGCTTCGACGCGCCGGTGGTCGCCGGACACTGCTGCTCGCTCTCGACCCAGCCCGAGACGGAGGCGCTGGCGACGCTGGACGCCGTGGCGCGGGCCGGGATCTCGGTGATCTCGCTCGCGATGTGCAACCTCTACCTGCAGGATCGCGTTCCGGGCCGCACGCCCCGGAGCCGCGGCGTGACCTTGGTGCATGAGGCGCGGGAGCGGGGGATCGAGGTCGCCTTCGCCTCCGACAACACCCGCGATCCGTTCTACGCCTACGGCGATCTCGACATGCTGGAGGTGCTGCGGGAGGCGACGCGCATCGCCCATCTCGACCATGCGCGGGAGGACTGGCCGCGCGCCGTCACCGCCGCGCCGGCGGCGATCATGGGGATCGATGCGCCCTCGTTCGCGCCCGGCGCGCCGGCCGATCTGGTTCTGTTCCGGGCGCGACGCTGGAACGAGCTCCTGTCCCGCCCGCAGTCGGACCGCATCGTCATGCGCGCGGGGCGTGCGATCGACCGCACCCTCCCGGATCACGCGGAACTCGACGACCTGATGGAGCCCGCATGGGGCCGCCCGTGACGACGAAGCCGGTGACCGCGTCCGACGCTTCGGGGCCGCATGGCCAAGTCGCGGGCCTCGGCGTCGAGCGGCGGCGAGCGAGGATCGCGCCCAGCCGCGACGCCGGAGCGCGTCCCGCCCGATGACCCGCGCGCTCGTCCTCTTCGCCCACCCCGTGCGCGAGAGTTTCGGCGCCGCGCTGCACGCGGTCGTGCTCGAGACGCTGGCGGGGCGGGGCTGGCAGGTGGACGACTGCGATCTCTACGCTGAAGGCTTCGACCCGGTCCTGACCTGCGAGGAACGGCGCGCCTATCACGACGTGGGGGCCAACGTCGCCCCCGTCGCGGACCATGTGGCGCGCCTCCGCGCCGCCGACGCGCTGGCGCTCGTGTTTCCGGTCTGGAACTTCGGCTATCCGGCGATGTTGAAAGGCTACTTCGACCGGGTGTTCCTGCCCGGCGTCTCCTTCGAGATCGAGGACGGCAAGGTGTCGCCGGGGCTGTCGAACGTGCGGCGCCTCGCGGCGGTGACGACCTATGGCGGCAGCCGATGGCGGGCGATGCTTGCGGGCGATCCGCCGCGCAAGGTGGTGACCCGGGCGCTGCGCTTCGTCTGCCATCCCGACGCGCGATCGCGTTACCTCGCGCTCTACGACATGAACCGGGCGACCGACGCGGACCGTGCGGCCTTTCTCGCCCGCGTCCGCGGGGCGATGCGGAGCCTGTAGCCTCCGCCGGCGGCAGGCCGAACGGCGAGAGTGCGGAACGGAGGAACGCCGATGACGCGACGCTGGTGGGCCGAATACGGAACGGCCGAGTTCGAGACGGTGGACCCCGCGCGGACGGTCGCGGTGCTGCCCACGGCGGCGGTGGAGCAGCATGGCCCGCATCTGCCGGTCGGCGTGGACGCGATGATCGGCCTCGGCATGCTCGAGACCGCCTTCGCGATGCTGCCGGCGGATCTCGACCTGCGGGTGCTGCCCCTGCAGGCGGTCGGCAAGTCGAACGAGCATCTGCATGCGCCGGGCACGCTGACGCTCTCGGCCGAGACGGCGCTCAAGGTCTGGACCGAGATCGGCCTTTCGGTCGCGCGGGCGGGGGTGCGCAAGATCGTCATCGTCAACTCGCATGGCGGCAATCTCGACCTCGTCTCGATCCTCGCGCGCGAGCTTCGGGTGCGGGCGGGGATGCTGGCGGTGCGCTCCCAATGGATGTCCTTCGGGCTGCCGGACGGCATCGGCGACGCGCGCGAGCGCGACTTCGGCATCCATGGCGGAGAGATCGAGACGGCGCTGATGCTGCATTTCCGCCCCGACCTCGTGCGCATGGAGGCGGCCCGCGACTTCCCCTCCTCGGCCGAGGCGATGGCGGGCGAGGGGCTGCGCTGGCTGCGGCCGACGGGCGGCGTGGCCTACGGCTGGATCGCCAAGGACCTGAACCGCGACGGCGCCGTCGGCGACGCCGCCGCCGCGAGCGCCGAGACCGGCCGGCGCGTGGCCGAGCATCAGGCCCGGGGCTTCGTGGAGCTGCTGGAGGAGGTGCGGGGGCTCGACCTCGACCGCTTCGCCGCCTTCATGGATCCGCCGCCGGGCGACTGAACGGGCCCGGGCAGGCCCGCCGCGCGGGGCTTCGCCGCGGCCCGCGCTTGCGTGCGGCGGAGCGCGGGGCTATCTCGCCGCCCATGGCCGAACCCTCCCCCCTCGAGCCCGTAGAGATCCGCGTCGGCGGCGCGCCCGAGGGGCGGGACGCCCAGCTCCTCGCGGAACTCGCCGCGCGCGCCGGCGGGCCGGTGCTGCACGTCGCGCGGGACGACCGGCGGCTCGCGGCGCTCGCGGACGCGCTCGCGTTCTTCGCCCCCGAGATCCCGGTGCTCAGGTTCCCGGCGTGGGACTGCCTGCCCTACGACCGCATCTCGCCCAACGCGGAGGTCTCGGCGGCGCGCATGGCGACGCTGGCGACGCTGGCGGACGGCGCCCCGAGGGCGCTGGTGCTGACGACGCTCGCCGGGGCGACGCAGCGCGTCCCCTCGCGCGAGACGGTGCTGGCGGCCAGCTTCACGGCCGAGGTCGACCGTCACGTCGATCTGGAGGCGCTGCGCGCGTATCTGGCGCGGATGGGCTTCAACCGGGCGCCGACGGTGACCGAGCCCGGCGACTATGCGATCCGCGGCGGCGTGGTGGACGTGTTTCCGCCGGGCGCGGCCTCGCCGGTGCGGCTGGACCTGTTCGGCGACGTGCTCGACGGCGCGCGCCGCTTCGACGCCGAGACGCAGCGGACCGTCGAGCGGATCCGCCGGGTGGAGCTGGCGCCGGTCTCGGAGGTGATCCTCGACGAGGCCTCGATCGCCCGCTTCCGCGCCGCCTATCGCGAGCGGTTCGGGGCGGCCGGCCTCGACGATCCGCTCTACGAATCGGTGAGCGCCGGGCGCAAGCACGCGGGCGTGGAGCATTGGGCCCCGCTGTTCCACGAGCGGATGGAGACGCTGTTCGACTATCTGCCGGGCGCCCCCGCCACGCTCGACCATCAGATCGAGGAGGCGCGCGAGGCGCGCGAGACCCTCGTCCATGACCATTACCAAGCGCGCCGCGCGGCCTTGGGCGAGAAGTCCGCGATGGGCGCGGCGCCCTACAAGCCGTGCCCGCCGGAGATGCTGTACCTGACCGAGGCGGACTGGCGGGCCGCGCTCGCGGGGCGGCACGTCCGGCGCTTCTCGCCGATGCCGCAGCCGCCGGGGCCGGGCTGCATCGACGCGGGCGGGCGCATCGGGCGCAGCTTCGCCGCCGAGCGCCAGCAGGAGGGGACCAACGTCTTCGACGCGCTGGCCGCGCATGTCACGGCGCTGCGCAAGGGCGGCAGGCGGGTGGTGTTCGCGACCTATTCCGAGGGCGCGCGCGATCGGGTGAAGACCCTGATGGCCGATCACGGCGTCGAAGGGCTGCGCGAGGTCGCGCGCTTCGCCGACGTCGATCCGAAGGCGGTCAACGTCGCCGTCTGGCCGCTGGAGCAGGGTTTCGAGACGAAAGACCTCGCGGTGGTGGCCGAGCAGGACGTGCTCGGCGACCGTCTGATCCGCGCGCCGAAGCGCCGGCGGGCGGAGAACTTCCTGACCGAGGCCTCGACCCTCTCGGCCGGGGATCTCGTGGTGCATGTCGAGCACGGGATCGGCCGTTTCCTCGGGCTGGAGCAGGTCAGCGCCCTCGGCGCGCCGCACGACTGCGCGGCGCTGGAATACGCGGGCGGCGACAAGCTCTATCTGCCGGTGGAGAACATCGAGCTGCTGAGCCGCTACGGCCACGACGCGGGGCTGCTCGACAAGCTCGGCGGCGGGGCCTGGCAGGCGCGCAAGGCGAAGATGAAGGAGCGGATCCGCGACATGGCGGACCGCCTGATCCGCATCGCGGCCGAGCGGCTGCTGCGGAAAGCGCCCGAGGTGGAGCCCCCGGAGCACGCCTGGGACGAGTTCTGCGCCCGCTTCCCCTGGGAGGAGACGGACGATCAGCTCGCCGCCATCGGCGCGGTGCTGGACGATCTCGCCTCCGGCACGCCGATGGACCGGCTGATCTGCGGGGACGTGGGCTTCGGCAAGACCGAGGTGGCGCTGCGCGCGGCCTTCGCCGCGGCGATGTCGGGCGGGCAGGTGGCCGTGATCGCTCCGACGACGCTGCTCGCGCGCCAGCACGCCAAGCAGTTCGAGGCGCGCTTCAAGGGCTTTCCGCTGGAGGTGCGCCAGCTTTCGCGCTTCGTCGGCACGCGGGAGGCGGCGGAGACGCGCAAGGGCCTCGCAGACGGGACCGTCGACGTGGTGATCGGCACGCATGCGCTGCTGGCCAAGGGCGTGAAGTTCAAGCGGCTGGAGCTGCTGATCGTCGACGAGGAGCAGCATTTCGGCGTCTCCCACAAGGAACGGCTGAAGGCGCTGCGCTCGGACGTGCATGTCCTGACCATGACCGCGACGCCGATCCCGCGCACGTTGCAGCTCGCGATGTCGGGGGTGCGGGAGCTGAGCGTGATCGCGACGCCCCCGGTCGATCGGCTTGCGGTCCGCAGCTACGTCGCCGAGTTCGACCCGGTGACGGTGCGCGAGGCGCTGCTGCGCGAGCGCTATCGGGGCGGGCAGAGCTTCTTCGTCGCGCCGCGCATCGCGGACCTGCCGGAGCTCGAGGCGTTCCTGCGCGAGCAGGCGCCCGAGGTCTCGTTCATCGTGGCGCACGGGCAGATGGCGGCGGGCGAGCTCGACCGGCGCATGAACGCCTTCTACGACGGGCAGGCGGACGTGCTGCTGGCGACGACGATCGTGGAATCGGGCCTCGACATCCCCTCCGCCAACACGCTGGTCGTGTGGCGGGCGGACCTCTTCGGGCTGGCGCAGCTCTACCAGATCCGCGGGCGCGTCGGGCGCGCCAAGCAGCGCGCCTACGCCTATTTCACGACCGAGCCGCGCAAGCGAATGACGGCGGGGGCGGAGAAGCGGCTGAAGGTGCTGGCGAGCCTCGAGGGCCTCGGCGCCGGCTTCACGCTGGCGAGCCACGATCTCGACCAGCGCGGGGCGGGCAACCTCCTGGGCGAGGAGCAGTCGGGGCACATCAAGGAGGTCGGGTTCGAACTTTACCAGCACATGCTGGAGGAGGCGATCGCCAAGATGAAGGCGGGCGAGACCGAGGGGCCGCCCGCCGACGACGACTGGTCGCCGCAGATCAATCTCGGCGTGCCGGTGATGATTCCGGAGGGCTACGTGCCGGATCTCGACGTGCGGCTGGGGCTCTACCGCCGGCTTAGCGGGCTCGAGACCAAGACCGAGCTGGAGGGTTTCGCGGCGGAGCTGCACGACCGCTTCGGCAAGCCGCCGAAGGAGGTGGAGACGCTGCTGCGCGTGGTCCGGGTCAAGACCATGTGCCGGCGCGCGGGGATCCAGCGCCTCGACGGCGGGCCGAAGGGAGCGGTGGTGCAGTTCCGGGACGACAAGTTCGCCAATCCGGGCGGTCTCGCGTCCTGGCTGCAGGCGCAGGGCGGGCTCGCGAAGATCAAGGACAACAAGATCGTGGTGCGGCGCGACTGGGGGAACGACGGCGACAAGGTGAAGGGAGCCTTCGCCGTCGCGCGGGACCTCGCCAAGGTGGCGGCGGAGGGGGCCCGCAAGGCCGCCTGACGCCCGTGTCCCGCGGGCGCGGGCCGCCGCGAGCGTCGGGCGCTTCGGACGGAAGATCCCCGGGTCCGCCCCTCAGAGGCCCGGCGCGATTCCGCCCGAAAGGGCGAGCACGGCCGCCCCGAGCCCCAGCGCCGCGCAGACGTCGATCAGCACCAGGTTGACGTGGTTGCCGTTGAGCATGGAGCGCGCGAGTGCCGTAGCCTCGCCGTCGCCGGTCTGGGCGGCGGCGGCGAGCCGGTCCTCGGCGTCGACGATCTGGTGGCGGACCGGTTCGGTCAGGAAGAGATACATGCCCGCGAAGAGCATGATCAGCCCGACAGGCGCCTCCGCCTTGGCGAGGCTGAAGAGCCCGACGACCGCGAGGGCGAGCCCGCCGACCATCACCACGAGGAAGCGCATGCTGTGCCGCCAGGGCGCCTGACGGCGCCGTTCGATCGCCTCGAGGGTCTCGGCCGCGCCGACCTCCGCCGCGCGCAGGGCCGAGCAGCGCCGCCAGACCAGCAGCGTCCAGCCGGCGCGGAGCGCGAAGGCCACCGCCAGCCACTTGGCGAGCGGGTGCGAGCCGAGAATTTCGAGGATGTTGGCGAGGCCGCCCATCAGCCCTCGTCCGGCCGGTCGCCGGCGCCCTCGGCGCCCTGCGCCTCGGTCAGTTCGGCGATCACCTTGGACCAGAACTCGCTGTCCTGCGCGCCCTGCACGACGTACTTGCCGGCGATGATGAAGGTCGGCACGCCGGAGACGCCCATCTCCCGCGCCGCCGCGTCCTCGGCGCGCACCACGTCGAGATCGGCGTCGGAGGCGAGGAGTTCCTCGACCACCTCCCGCTTCAGTCCGGCGGCGGCGCCGGCCTCGATCAGCACGTCGGGATCCGAGATGTCGCGGCCCGCGAGGAAATGCAGGTCGAACAGCTTGTCGACGGCGGCGCCCTGGTCCCCCTCGACCTGCGCCCAGCGGATCACGCGATGGGCGTCGAGCGTGTTCGGGGTGCGCTTGATGCGGGAGTGGTCGAAGTCGAGCCCGGCCTCCTCGCACGCGGCCTCGACGTTGGCGTAGACGCGTTCGGCCGCCTCGCGCCCGCCGAACTTGGCGGCGAGGTATTCGGCCCGGTCCATGCCCTCGCGCGGCATGTCGGGGTTGAGCTGGAACGGGCGCCAGCGGATCTCGAAGGGGGGCGGGCCGCCGGCCGCCGCGATCGCGCGGTCGAGCCGGGTCTTGCCGATCCAGCACCAAGGGCAGATGGGATCGGATATCACGTCGAGAGGTATCATGGAGCGGAGTCTGCGCTTCATGCCCCGCCGGGTCAAATCACGATCGGGCGTCGCGACGGGCCGCGTGAAGGCGGCGGGCGCGGCGGGACGATCAGGCGGGCGCGAACCAGCGGTCCGGCAGGGAGCGGAGCCAGGCCTCGAGCGCGGCGTCGTGGACGGCGAAATCGGCGTCCTGCTCCGCCTTCGGCCGTCGGTCCGGCCGGGCATGGTTCCGAGGAAACCCGCGCCGCCAGGCGTCGAGGATCGGCCGCGTGACCTTCGGGTGGAACTGGAGCGCGAGCGCGGGGCCGATCCGGAACGCCGGCTCGGTCCAGGTCTCGCCGAGGGCGAGACGCTCGGCCTCACGCGGCGGAGCGAAGCCCGGCGCGTTACCGGAGAGCACCGTCAGGCCGTCCGGGATCGGGTTGTCGGGCGCGTCGGCGGCGCGCAACGGGAGGCAGCCGAAGGCGACGCGGCCCTCCGGGTGCGGCCCGACCGCGCCGCCGAAGGCGTCGGCCGGCATCTGCGCGCCGAGGCGGACGCCGATCTGCGGCTTGCCGGCGTCCTGCATCGCACGCTGCCGCGTCTGCGCGGGTCCCATCCCGTCGGGGCGGTCGGTCGCCATGTCGCCCCCGCCCATCACCAGAAGCCCGTCGGGGGCAGCGGCCTCCGGCGGCGCCTCGCCGCGCGCCGGCCGCACGATCAGGGGCGCGACGCCGCGCCTCGAGATGCGCGCGGAGCGCGTCGGGGCCCGGCAGGTCGGGCGAGGGGTCGAGGATCCCTATGCGCGGGCTCACAGCAGCCCTTCGATGTCGATCGAGCTGCGCGTGCCGATGTCACGCCAGTTGGCGCGCAGGAAGGCGTCGGCGGCGACGCGCCCGGCCTCCTTGAGATTGGCGATCAGCGCGGCGTCGACATGCACCTTGGTGGCGACGCCGAGTTTGCGCATGGTCTCCTCGTCCTGGATCGAGTGCACCAGAACGTCCTTCATCGTGCCTTGCGCGATCCGCCCCTCGGCGATCAGGCGACGCACGAAGGCGACCGCGCGCAACTCCCCCAGAAGGGCGGCGTTGAAGCTGACCTCGTTCATGCGGTTGAGGATCTCGCGCGAGCTGCGCGGCACCTCCTGGCGCACGATCGGGTTGACGTGGACGATGACCACGTCCCGCGTCTCGGTTTCGTAGAACAGGGGGAACAGCGGGGGATTGCCGGTGTAGCCCCCGTCCCAGTAGGCCTCGCCCTCGATCTCCACCGCCTGGAACAGTGTGGGCAGCGCGGTCGAGGCGAGGATGGCGTCGACGGAGACCTCCGGCCCCTGGAACACCTTTATCTTGCCCGAGCGCACGTTGGTGGCGCCGACGAAGAGATGCGGCGCGCACTGCCGGCAGACGGCGTCGAAGTCGAGCTTCTCGCTCAGCAGATCGCGCAGCGGGTTGAGGTTGAAGGGGTTGAGGTCGTAGGGCGAGAACATCCGCGTGAGCGTGTCGCCGAACTGCCAGCCGGGCGAGGCCTCGATCGCGTCCGCGAGATTGGAGGTGGTCGGCGCGAAGGCCCGCACCCAGGCCAGCAGCGGGTTGCTCGGGCTTGCGCCGAGGCGGGCGATCTCGCCCCAGAAGCCGTCGAGCGCCTTCCGCGCCGCCTCGCGCGAGCCGCCCGCGACGAGCCCGGTCTTGAGCGCGGCGGCGTTCATCGCGCCGGCCGAGGTGGCGGAGATGCCCTCGAACTCGAGCGCCGTCTCCTCGAGCAGCCGGTCGAGCACGCCCCAGGTGAAGGCGCCGTGGGCGCCCCCGCCCTGCAGCGCGAGGTCTACGGTCCTGGTCTTGCGGCGGGCCATGCGGGGCTCCCCTCTGCGGCGCAGGCCCAGACCTAGCCGAGCCGGGCGCCGGGGGAAAGCCGCCCTCCGGCGCCCGCCGCGCGGCCCTGCGGCCTCAGAGGGCGGTCCAGCCGCCGTCGACGCTGATCGTGGTGCCGGTGATCTGCGCGGCGTCGTCCGAGCAGAGGAAGGCGACGAGGCCGCCGAGCTGCTCGACCGTCGCGAACTCCTTGGAGGGCTGGCGCTCCAGCAGCACCTTCCGGATCACCTCGTCGCGATCCATGTCGTACTGCTTCATCGTGTCGGGGATCTGCTCCTCGACCAGCGGCGTCAGCACGTAGCCGGGGCAGATCGCGTTCGCGGTGATCGGCTCCTCCGCCGTCTCCAGCGCCGCGACCTTGGTCAGGCCCACGAGGCCGTGCTTGGCGGCGACGTAGGCGGACTTGTACGGGGAGGCGGTGAGGCCGTGCGCCGAGGAGATGTTGACGATCCGCCCCCAGCCGCGTTCGCGCATCATCGGCAGCGCCGCGGCGGTGGTGTGGAAGGCCGAGGAGAGCATGATCGCGATGATCGCGTCCCACTTGCCGGTCGGGAACTCCTCGATCGGCGCGACGTGCTGGATGCCGGCGTTGTTGA
>DATFKM010000088.1:0-3310 GCA_035268645.1 Paracoccaceae bacterium
ATTGTCGCCGAAGCAGGCTTACGCTCGCGGTCTTGGCCCGCGCCAAGGGCGACCTCGAGATTCCCGACGCCCGCCACGAACTGGCGATGCGCCCGCGCGTGCAGCGGTTCCCGAACGACAGGGCCGAGCTTCGGCTGAACAAGGCGATGTTCCAGCCGAGAAGCCCTGATGCCCGCAACCGCCTGCTGGCACGCAGGAAACAGGGCGCATGGGTTCACTTCGACCCTGACGACATGGACGCGACCGTGATCGTCACGGACGCGAAGGGGCGCGTCATCTGCGAGGCTCCCGTCATCAAGAGGAGCCCGTTCCTGAGCGAACAGCACGCGAAGGACCATGCGAGGATGAAGCGCGACAGCAAGCGCAGGCGCGCTCTGGCGGTCAAGAACCGGACGGCCGCGGCGGCGCACCTCCTCGGTCCCTCCTCCCGCGCCATCGCGGCGGCGAAGACGGATACCTCGGCGATTTCCGCGGAAGCGGACACTGTGGTGGAGGGCGCCTTCGAGGCGCCCGCCGCCAAGCCGCGCACCCTGCGGGAGACGGCCGCGATGGACGGGGCGGCCTTGAACGCCCCCAGGCACAGGCGCCGGGCGGGTTGAAGCGGGAGGCGGCGCGGCAACGCCGCCTCCCATCATGCAGCGACGTGGCGGCAACCCCGAAGACCACGGAGAGCCGACATGATGACCGAAGAGGGACCGGAACCAAGCCCGACGCGGGGGCGATCCGCGCCGCCGTGGCGGAGGCGCTGGCGGCGGACGGGCTGACGCAAGGCGCCCTCGCCCGACAGGCGGGCGTCTCTGCGACGACCGTCTCGCAGTTCCTTTCGGACACCTGCCGCAGCGACGTGGCGGGCGTGGCCGCGCGCCTCGCCCGATGGCTCGCCGCCCGGGCGGAGACGGCGGCGCTTCCGGCGGCCCTGACGCGCGAGGTTCTGGCGGATACGGGCGTGAAGGCCGCGATCTGGTCGAAGCTGCGGCTGACGCATCATCTCGGCGGCATGTGCATGGTCGCGTTGAAGCCGGGCCTCGGGAAGACCTGCACCGCGCGGGCCTACGCGGGCGCGCACAACAACGTGTGGCTGGCCACCATGCTCGAAGGCGCGGGAAGCGCGACGATGGCGCGGCGCACGGTCGGCGGCGACCTCGGCCTGACGTGGCACCGCGGCGAGGGCGTGGTGGAACTGAACCGCCAGCTCTGCGCCAAGCTCGAAGGCCGCGAGGGGCTGCTGATCGTGGACGAGGCGCAGCACCTGCGGCCGGAGGGCCTCGAAGCGGTGCGCCAGATCCATGACAAGGCGCGGGTCGGGGTCGCGCTTCCCGGTCACTCGGAACTCGGCGACGTGGTGCGGGGTCTGAAGCAGCTCGACAGCCGCATGGCGTGGAGGCTGGAAGGCGCCGAGCTGGACGCGGGCGACGTCGCCCTGGTTGCGGAGGCCCGGCTCGCGCCGCGCGACGCGCAGAAGGGCGAGCTGCCTATGCGTCGGCATCGGCCCCGCCTCCCGTCGCCGTCGCCAGGACGCCCAGCTCCACGATCACGCGCCGCAGCGGCTCCACCTCGCGGAGCCGCTCCGCCGGGTCGAGAAGCTGCCAGCCGACGACGCTGGCGCGCTCCGCCGCCTTCTCGTTCATGGAGGCGTCGATCGGCACGTCCCCGAGCATCTCCACGACGCCCGCGACGTCGTCCATCCGCGTCTCCACGTCGTTCGCCGGACGGCGGAGCCGGCTGAACGTCTCCGGCGTCGGCGTCGCCTCGGCCCTCATCAACGCGCGCATCCGCCGCCTTCTCCGCCCACCGCGCCCATAGGGCGGCCTGCTGGTCGCGCGACAGGTCCGCGACGTCCGCGACACGCGCTTCCCCGCCGTTGCGGATCTCGCGCCGCAACGCCACGCCCGCGCGTTCGAGATGCGCCGCGGCGGCGCGCTTGTCGCGCGGGACGCCGCAGAGGCCCGGGAGCTCGGAGAGCGGAACCGTCCTCACGCCGCGTCCCGCCCGCGGCTCGCCGCCACGATCCGCGCGACCAGCTCCGACGCCTACGGACCCGTCCACTCCCCGATCAGGGCGGCGCGCGCATTCCGACGTGCAACGTCGTTCGCGCGACACCACGCGTCGAGGGACGATCCGCGCATCACGAAGTCGGCGCGAACATGCCGATAGAGCGTAGGACTGGCGCGAAGATGGCTTTGGGGGTGGTTCATCCGGACGGCTCCGCATCGTTCATCTTGAATGGCGCGCTCCGATGCGGGTCAGATGAACCCGTTTTTAGGTCACTCGGCGGAGGGCTGAAATGTCCGAGGACGCTTTCAAGGAGGCCCTCGCAGAGCGCCTTCGGGCGTTGATGGAGCGTCGGGGGTGGTCGCTGGATCGGTTCGCTCAGGAGCGCCATATCCCCAAGCGGTCAATGGAGAAATACGTCCGAGGAATGACGGCTCCTGGCGCGCGCGCTTTGCAATCCATCCGTCTCGGGGCCAGCGCCGACGCCAATTGGCTATTGCTCGGAGAGGTCGATCAGGAGGAAGAGGCGCAGATCGCTGCAGTGCATGACGCGGCGTTCAACTCATTCCGAGAATTCGTGGATATGATCCGGCGGCGGCATCATCGCCCCGAGCATGCCGAAATGCTGACGATAAACCTCGAAGTCGATGGGCTCAGGGAAGCAAGTCGGTGGGCGATGAAGACGGCGGATCGATTTCGCATTTCATTCAACGCGAAACGCGCCCGCCCGGATATGGGCGATTCTCTCGGTTTTGCGGGCGACGGTGAGGGGTGATCGTCCCTGACCTTTGTCACGCAGCCGCCCCGTAACCCATTGATATTACATGAGCGGCACGCTCGGCGGCGTCCGCTCGCATTTCCACCCCATCCGCCCAAGCCCTTGATCTCCCAAGCGCGCCACGGCCGATGAAAAAACCGGGAGGGAAACCCACGCTCGGAAAAACCCAATGTTTTCAGCGTGCGCCGCAAAAAATCAAGTGGGCGGCTACACCGCGGGGCGGATCGGCGCGGGGCGCCCGATCCGGGAGGCGCCCTCACCCCCCGGCCAGCCGCGCCATCGCCGCCCGCGCCTCCGCGGCCAGCGCCGCGACCAGATCCGCCGCCGGGGCCTCGCGCCCCAGCGCCGCGCCCTGACCGTAGAGCATGAAGGACGCCGCCTCCGGATCCGCCTCCAGGATCGGCCGGCTCAGCGCGTACATCTGCGGAAAGGCCGCCACCGGCCGGCCCGCCATCGCCTCGGCGTAGCGGCTGCGCTTCGCCCGCGCCATGCGGCCGGAGACGGCGTCGGTCGGCGCCGTGTCGGCGTCCGTCGCCGCCG
>DATFKM010000089.1:0-2112 GCA_035268645.1 Paracoccaceae bacterium
GACGTGTTCGAGGGGGCGGAGGCGGTGACGCGGGACGGGCGGCGCGTGACGCTCGGCCGGGAGGACATGCGCTTCGGCTATCGCGAGAGCGACCTGCCGGAGGGGTGGATCGTGACCTCGGTCACGCTGCGCGGGACGCCGGGGGAGCGGGGCGCGATCCGGGCGCGGATGGAGGCGCTGGTGGCGAAGCGGGCGGAGAGCCAGCCGGTGGGGACGCGCTCCTGCGGGTCGACGTTCCGCAATCCGGCGGGCTATTCGAGCACCGGCGAGGCGGGCGACCCGATGGAGCTCAAGGCCTGGGCGCTGATCGACGCGGCGGGGTGCCGGGGGATGCGCCTCGGCGGGGCGATGATCTCGGACAAGCACGCCAACTTTCTGCTCAACGCCGGCGGCGCCACGGCGGCGGACCTGGAGGCCTTGGGCGAGGCGGTGCGCGAAAGGGTTTTCGCGGCGCGGGGGATCAGGCTAGAGTGGGAGATACTTCGGATCGGCGTTAATGATCCGTCAACCAAGGCCGGAGAACATTCGGCGGCGTAACGAGGCAGGCGCGCGGGATCGGGGACAACCCCGGCGAGGCGCGAGACAGGACGAGCGATGGGCAGGGCATCCCGGGTGGCGGTGCTCATGGGCGGCCGGTCGGCCGAGCGGGCGGTTTCGCTCGTCTCGGGCGCGGAATGCGCGGCCGCCCTGAGGCGCGCGGGCCACGAGGTCACGGAAATCGACGCGGGGGCGGACCTCTGCGCGGCGCTGGACGTCGCGCGGCCCGAGGTCGTGTTCAACGCCCTGCACGGGCGCTGGGGCGAGGACGGCTGCGTGCAGGGGCTGCTGGAGTGGCTCGGCCTGCCCTACACGCATTCCGGCGTGATGGCCTCGGCCCTCGCGATGGACAAGGCGCGGGCCAAGGACGTGTTCGCCGCCGCCGGGCTCAGGGTTCCCGAGGGGCGGCTGGTGGGCCGGGACGAGGTGCAGGCGGCGCATCCGTTCGAGCCGCCCTATGTCGTCAAGCCGTTCAACGAGGGCTCCTCGGTCGGCGTGCATCTGGTGATGGAGGGCGCGAACGGGCCGGTGCGCCTCGGCGCCGACGCGCCCGAGACGCTGCTGGCCGAACGCTTCGTGCCGGGGCGCGAGCTGACCGTCTCGGTGCGGGGCGGCGAGCCGCTGGCGGTCACCGACATCGTCGCGCGCACCGGCTGGTACGACTACGAGGCGAAATACGGCGCAGGCGGCTCGGAGCACGTGATCCCGGCCGGGATTCCGGCGGCGGTGGAGCGCGCCTGCCTCGACGCCGCGGCGCGGGCGCACGAGGCGCTGGGCTGCCGCGGGCTCTCCCGCGCCGATTTCCGCTGGGACGAGAGCCGCGGCGCGGACGGCCTCGTGATCCTCGAGGTCAACACCCAGCCCGGCATGACGCCGACCTCTCTGGCGCCGGAGCAGGCGGCGCATCGCGGCATGAGCTTCGAGGATCTGGTGACCTGGATGGTGGAGGACGCGTCATGCGGGCGGTGAGGCGCGCGCTGCGCGGCCTGTTCCGCGCCCCGCGCGAGGGCGCCGGGCCGTTCGAGCGGCGCCGGCGCGACCCCTCGCCCTCGCGCCTGCGCTACCGGCTCGACCGGCTCGGGCGACGCGGCTACGTGCGCTTCGCCCTGCGGCGGCTGGCCTGGCCGGCGGTGGCCGGGCTCGCGCTGCTCTGGGCCTGGCACGAGCCCTGGGTCTGGGCGCGGGGCGAGGCGGCGCTGGAGGCGGCGCGCTCGGCGCTGGTGGAGCGGCCGGAGTTCCTGGTCACGCGGCTCAGCGTCGAGGGCGGCTCGGAGGGGCTTCAGGCGCGGGTGGCGCAACGGGTCGACTTCGACGCGCCGGTGTCCTCGCTGAAGCTCGATCTGAGGGCGATCCGCGAGGCGGTGCAGACGACGCCGGGCGTCGCCTCGGCGCGCGTGGCGGTGCTGGGGACGGGGGTGCTTTCGGTCCGGGTCACGCAGCGGGCGCCGGCGGCGCTGTGGCGCTGGGACGGACAGCTGCATCTGGTGGACCGCGACGGCGTGGTGATCGCGCCCGTGGCGCGGCGCACGGACCGGCCCGGCCTGCCGCTGATCGTCGGCGAGGGCGCGGACCGGG
>DATFKM010000090.1:0-3014 GCA_035268645.1 Paracoccaceae bacterium
GCTCGTCGCCGCGAAGCCGCCCGCGTTGTCGCCGAGGGCGAAGGCCAGCGCCGCATGGGCGAAGCCGTGATGCTGGCTCACCGCCGGCGTGATCGGCGCCGCCAGCACCGCGAGGCCCGGCTCCAGAGAGACGATCTCCGCCGCGAAGCTCCGCATCAGGCCCTGCGCGGCGAAGCCCTCGCGGACCCGCGCCTCCCAGTCCGGATCGCGGACGGTCATCGGCCGAGCGCCGCCAAGGGCGCCGCCACCACCCGCCGCCCGGTCAGGAGCGCCGTCCCCTCCGGCGCCAGACGCGCCAAGGGCGCTGCGCGGGCGTCGAGCCCGCCAGTATAGGCGCCGAAGGCGGGCAGGATCGCCCGCGCCCCGCTCACCACGAAGCAGGGGCGCGAGACCCGCCGGCCCCGCGCGACCAGCCGCGCCTTCGGATGCCAGTGGCCAGAGACCTCGCCCGTCCCGTCCTCGAGCGCCCCCGCCTCGTGCCGAAACACCAGAGCCCCGGCCCGCAGCTCCGCCCGATGCTCGCCCGGCAGTTCCGGCGGCCCCGCATCGTGGTTGCCCGCGATCCAGATCCAGCGCCGTCCCGCGGCGAGCGCCGACAGCCGCTCGGTGGCCGCGGCGGGCAGCGCCGCGCCGACCTCGAGATCGTCGAAGGAATCGCCGAGGCAGATCACCGCTTCGGGCCGAACCGCCTCCACCTCGGCGGCGAGCCGCGCGACCGTCTCCTCCGTCTCGTAGGGCGGCAGCAGCGCGCCGCCGCGCCGGGCCAGCCGCTCCGACTTGCCGAGATGCAGGTCCGAGACCACGAGCCAGCCGCGCGCCGGCCAGACGAGGGCGCCGGTGGGCCTTGCCTCCAAGGTCTCTCCGGCGAGGGCGAAGCGGTGCGAGGGGGAGGAGGCGGGCGCGTTCATGGCGGCGAAGTTAGCGGAATGTTCTCGCCCCCGGCAACGGCTTTCGCCGCGTCAGCGCCGCTCCTTCGCGGCCGCTCGCATCTCCCGCTCGAGCGCGTCGAGGAAGCGCGCCCGGTCGGCCTTGGCGAAGGGCCGTCCGCCGCCGCCCGCGGCCAGCGGGTTGGCGGCGCGGAGATCGGCCGCCAGATCGCGCATCGCCAGCCGCGAGCCGATGTTGGCCGGGGTGAAGGCCTCGCCGTCGGGCTTCAGCGCGCGCGCCCCGGCCTCGATGCAGCGGGCGGCGAGGGGGATGTCGGCGGTGACGCAGACGTCGCCCGGTCCGATGCGCTCGGCGATCCAGCGGTCGGCGGCGTCGGCGCCCTCGGGCACGATCACCACCTCGACCCGCGGATCCTCCGACGGGCGGATGCCGCCGTTGGCGACCATCAGCACGCGCACGCCGTGGCGGACGCCGACCCGCACGGCCTCGGCGCGCACGGGGCAGGCGTCGGCGTCGACATAGAGCATGGCGTGGGTTGTCCCCCGCCGCGGCCGGCCGGTCAAGCCGCGCCGAAGGCGAGCGTCGCGAGATAAAGCGCGTAGAGCCCCAGCAGCCCGACCCCCGCGAGCCGCCCGAGCCCGCCGGCCGCGGCGAGCGCCAGCGCCAGGACCGTCGCCCCGACCATGACGCCGAGATCGGTCGCCGTCATGACCCCGCCCGGCAGCGGGGCCGCCAGCGCCGTCACGCCGAGGATGCCGAGCACGTTGAACACGTTGCTCCCCAGCACGTTGCCGAGCGCGAGATCGCCCCGCCCGCGCGCCGCCGCGGCGACCGAGGCGGCGAGTTCCGGCAGCGAGGTGCCGACGGCCACCACCGTCAGCCCGACCACCGCCTCCGAGACGCCCGCCTCGGCGGCGAGGACCGAGGCGCCGTCCACCAGCCAGCCCGCGCCGAGGACCACCGCGGCGAGGCCCGCGCCCGCGAAGACGAGCCCGCGACGGAGCGGGACGACGGCCCCTTCCGGCAGCGCCTCCGCCGCGCCGCCGCGCAGCGCGACGAGGAGATAGACCGCCAGCCCCGCCAGCAGGCCGAGCCCCGCGAGCCGGCCGATCCCGCCCGGCGCCAGCGCCAGCGCGGCGCAGGCGAGGGCGGCGAGCAGCATCGCCGTGCCGTCCCGCCGCAGCGTCGCGCGATCCGCGACCGCCGGCGCCAGCAGCGCCGAGACGCCGAGGATCAGGCCGATGTTGGCGACGTTCGAGCCCACCACGTTGCCGAGCGCGATGCCCGGCAGCCCGGCCAGCGCCGCCTCGAGGCTCGCCGCGAGTTCCGGCGCGGAGGTGCCGAAGCCCATCACCGTCGCCCCGATCACCGCCGCCGGCAGCCCGAGCCGGAGCGCCAGCGCGAGCGCGCCGCGCACCAGAAGATCGCCCCCCAGGATCAGAAGCGCGAGGCCGGCGGCGAGGGCGACGAGAGGGCTCATGGAAGCTCCGGGGGATGGCAGGGCGCGACGCGGCGCGCGGCGTGGCGGCGCAGATAGGCGCGCCCCACGCTCCGCGACAGGCCCCCCGCGCGGATTTCCGCGCGGGCCTGCAAGACGGCGGCGCGGCGCGGCGGCGCCGCCACGCTCAGCCCGCCTCGGCGCCGAGCCCGACCTCCGCCATCAGGCTCGCGGCCTCCTCCTCCAGCAGCCGCTCCTCGCCCGCGCCGCGGATGGGGACGCGGCCGGCCTCGAGCAGGAGGGGCGCCGCGAGGGGCGTCACGGAGCGCGCGCGGACGTGGCGGATGCGGCCCTCGGCGCGGGCGCACATCTCCTCGATGCGGTCGAAGTCGACGAGGCCGCGCATCGCCTCGGCCCGGGTGATGCGCAGCATCAGGTGGTCCGGATCGTACTTGCGGAGCGTGTCGTAGAGGATGTCGGAGGAGAAGGTCGCCTGCCGGCCGGTCTTGCGCCGCCCCGGCTGGTTGCGCTCGATCAGCCCGGCGATCACGGCGGAGGCGCGGAAGGTCCGCTTCATCACCGCGTTCTCGCCCAGCCAACGCTCGAGCCCGTCGCGCAGGCCCCTGACGTCGAACAGGGGCGCCGGGTCCTCGACCTCGCGCAGGCCTTGGATCAGGAGGGCGTAGTC
>DATFKM010000091.1:0-2652 GCA_035268645.1 Paracoccaceae bacterium
GCCGGGGCGCTGGCCGCGGCGGACAGTTAGGGCGCGAAGAGCCGGCGGAAGATCCAGGGCAGGAGCGTGACGCTCAGGAGCACGCGCGCGACGTGGTGGGCGGTGACGAACACCGGATTGGCGCCGAGCGAGAGCGCGATCAGCCCCATCTCGATGATGCCGCCGGGGGCGTAGGAGAGGACGAGCGCGGCCGGCCCCTCCAGCGACCAGGGGGCGGCGGCGAGGGCGATGGCGAGCGCCAGCGCCAGCATGGCGAGGACGGAGGCGGCCGAGAGGCCGAGCGCGCGGCCCATGTCCCCCGGCGCGAGGCCGCCGAAGCGCAGGCCGAGGCCGACGCCGACGACGAGCTGCGCGAGGGCCACGAGCCATTGCGGCACCTGCCCGTGGGTGAGGCCGAGGCCGTGGACGGCGGCGCTGACCAGGACCGGGCCGACGATGACGCCGGCGGGGATGCGCAGGCGCCGGGCGCCGGCGTAGCCGACGACGCCGGAGGCGACGAGGATCAGCGCGTCGAGGACGCCGAGCGGGGCGCCGGCGCCGAAGCGCTCGCCCGCCGCGGAGCCGACGGCGGTTCCGGTCCAGAGGCTGTAGAGGATCGGCACCAGCGTCACGGCGGCGGCGATGCGGCCGAACTGGAGGAGCGTGATGCGCTGGACGTTTCCGCCCGCCTGCTCGCCCAGCACGATGTTCTCGAGGAGGCCCCCGGGGGAGGCGCCGAACCAGGCGGTGGCGGGGTCCATCCCGGCGCGGCGGTAGGCGGCGTAGACGAGGAGCTGCGCGGCCACGGTGAAGATCAGGAGGCCGAGCAGGCTCGGCCCCCAGCCGGGCAGGGAGGACAGCAGCTCCGGCGTGAAGGCGCCGCCGATCATCACCCCGATGACGACGACGAACACGTTGCGCAGCGTCTGCTGCGGGCGCCAGGGCGCGCCGAGGCCGCGGGGCAGGGCGGAGACCAGCGCGGCCGAGCCGAAGAGCCCGCCGAGCAGCCAGGGCAGCGGCGCGCCGATCCCCATGGCGATCAGCGCGCCGAGGACGCCGGCGGCGTGGGCCGCGAGCAGGCCCGGCGCCTCGGCCCGGAGGCGGGCGCCGTCAGCGCCCAACGGCATAGGCCTGCATCAGCCGCGGGGTGGCGCCGGCCCTGAGCAGGCCGGAGGGGTCGCGCGCGGCGGCGGTCAGGCGGCCGACGCTCCAGGGTTCCGCCACCTCGAGAGCGTGGCCCTTGGCGCGGAGGGCGTCGAGGACCGCTTCGCCGAAGGCGGGCTCGGCCATCAGATGGCCGGGCCTGGCGGCGCGGGGCTCGAAGCTCGCCTGCGCGTGCCAGGTGTGGAACAGGGGCGCGTCGATGGCGGCCTGAAGGTTGCGCTCGTGATGGACGAGGCGGAGGAACAGGATCAGCTGCCACTGGTCCTGCTGGTCGCCGCCCGGGGTGCCGAAGGCGAGGGCGGTTCCGTCCTCGTGGAACGCCATCGAAGGCGAGAGCGTGGTGCGCGGGCGCCGGCCGGGGGCGAGGGAGGTGGGCAGCCCCTCCTCCAGCCAGAACATCTGGGCGCGGGAGTTGAGCGGCATGCCGAGGCCGGGGACGACGGGCGAGGACTGCAGCCAGCCGCCGGAGGGGGTGGCGGAGACCATGTTGCCCCAGCGGTCGATCACGTCGAGATGGACGGTGTCGCCCTTCTCGGAGACCGGCGTGGCGCGGTCTTTCGGTATGGCGCCGCCCGCCGCGGCGTCTTTCGGCATCGCGCCGCCTGCGGCGGCGTCTTTCGGCATCGCGCCGCCTGCGGCGGCGCCGGCGGCGAGATGGGCCATGGTGGGCTCGCCCGCCCCGGCGCCGGCGGCGCGGGCGGGGGCGTCCGCGCGGCGGATCGCGGCCTCGGCGCGGGCCTCGAAGCCGGGGATCCGGCCGGGGCGCTGCTCGTGCGAGGCTTCGTCCGTGATCAGGGCGCGGCGGGCGTCGGCATAGGCGCGGGAGAGCAGGGTCTCGACCGGGATCTCGCTGTGGAGCGGATCGCCGTAGTGGGCTTCCCGGTCGGCCATGGCGAGCTTCAGGGTTTCGGTGACGAGGTGGACGAAATCGGCGCCCTCGGGGTCGAGCGTCGCGCCATCCGTGCCTTCGAGGATGCGCAGGGCCTGGAGGAGCAGCGGGCCCTGGCCCCAGACGCCGGTCTTGTGGACGCTCCAGCCGTGGTAGTCGACCGAGAGGGTCGGTTCCTCCGTCGCGCGCCAGCCGGCCATGTCCTCGGCGGTGAGGACGCCGCGGCGGCGGGCGCCGCCGGAATCCATCAGCTCGACCTCCGCCACGAAGGCGCCGATCGTCTCCGCGACGAAGCCCTCGGCCCAGACGCGGCGGGCGGCCTCGATCTGGGCGACGCGGTCGGGGCCGGCGGCCTCGGCCTCGGCCAGCACGCGGGCGTAGGTGGCGGCGAAGGCGGGGTTGCGGAACATGGCGCCGGGGGCGGGGGGCTCGCCGCCCGGCAGCCAGGTTTCGGCGGAGGTCGGCCAGTGCTCGCGGAAGAAGTCGGCCATCGAGGCGGCGGCGCCGGCGGCGCGGGCGAGGATCGGGTGGCCGTGGGCGGCGTAGGCGATGGCGGGCTCCAGCACCTCGCGCAGGCGCATCGTGCCGTGGTCGCGCAGCAGCAGCATCCAGGCGTCGAA
>DATFKM010000092.1:0-3320 GCA_035268645.1 Paracoccaceae bacterium
CGCCACGAGCACGCCCTTCGGCCCGCCTCCGGCCCCGCCGCAGTCCGCGTCGTCGGTGTTGATCTCCACCCGCCAGCGCCCGCCTTCGGGCACGCCGATCGACCAGCCGTCATGCGCCACGCCCGAGAAGTTGAACACGCAGAGCACCGGCGCCGCGCCCTCCGCAAGCCGAAGCCAGGCGTAGGCCGAGGCCGCCTCCGCCCCGCCCTCGACCCAGCGGAACCCCTCCGGCGAGGCGTCGAGGCGGTGCAGCGCCGGCGCGTCGCGGTAGACCGCGTTCAGCCGCCCGACCAGCCGCCGCACCCCCGAATGCAGCGGATCGTCGAGCGCGCCCCAGTCCAGCTCGCCCTCGAAGTCCCATTCCCTCCGCTGGCCGAACTCCTGCCCCATGAACAGCAGCTTCTTGCCCGGATGGCCCCACATGAAGGCGTAGTAGGCGCGCAGATCCGCGAAGGCCTCGGCCGGCGCCCCCGGCATGCGGCCGAGGATCGAGCCCTTGCCGTGCACCACCTCGTCATGGCTCAGCGGCAGCACGAAGTTCTCGCTGAAGGCGTAGTGAAGGCCGAAGCTCATCTCGCCGTGGTGATGGCTGCGGTGCAGCGGATCGCGCGCCATGTACTGCAGCGTGTCGTGCATCCAACCCATGTTCCACTTGAACCCGAAGCCGAGCCCGCCCTCGTGCGCCGGCCGGCTGACCCCGGGCCAGGCCGTGGATTCCTCCGCGATCGTCATCACCGAGGCGTCGTCGCCGTAGACCTCGCGGTTCATGCGGCGGACGAACTCGACCGCCTCGAGGTTCTCGCGCCCGCCGAAGCGGTTCGGCGTCCACTCGCCCTCGCCGCGCGAATAGTCGAGATAGAGCATGGAGGCGACGGCATCGACGCGCAGCCCGTCGACATGGTGCTCGCGCGTCCAGTAGCGGGCGTTGGCGATCAGGTAGTTGGCGACCTCGTTGCGGCCGTAGTTGTAGATCGCCGTGTTCCAGTCGGGGTGAAATCCCTGCCGCGGGTCCTGATGTTCGTAGAGGTGGGTGCCGTCGAACCTCGCCAGCCCGTGCGGATCGGTCGGGAAATGCGCCGGAACCCAGTCCACGATCAGGCCGATCCCGGCGGCGTGGCACGCCTCCACGAACGTCCTGAACCCCTCGAGGTCGCCGTGCCGCGCCGTGGGGGCGAAGAGGCCGACGGGCTGGTAACCCCAGCTCGCGTCCAGCGGATGCTCCGAGATCGGCAGCGTCTCGATATGGGTGAAGCCCATTTCGACGACATAGGGGACCAGCGTCTCGGCCAGTTCCGCCCAGGTCTGCCAGCGCCCGTCCGGCGTCCGACGCCAGGACGCCAGGTGCACCTCGTAGATCGAGATCGGCGCGTCGATCCGGTTGCGCGCCGCCCGCGCCGCCATCCAGGCGTCGTCGCGCCAGTCGTGCCGATCCAGGCGCCGCACCACCGAGACGTCGTCGGGGCGCATCGCGGCGCCGAAGCCCACCGGGTCGGCCTTCGCCGGCTGCAGCTCGCCGCCGGGGCCGAGGATCTCGTACTTGTAGCGCGTCCCCTCGCCGAGCCCCGGCACGAAGATCTCCCAGACGCCGGAGGCCCCGCGCGCCCGCATCACGTGCCGCCGGCCGTCCCAGCCGTCGAAATCGCCGACGACCGAGACCCGCTCGGCGTTCGGCGCCCAGACGGCGAAATGCACGCCTTCGGCCCCCTCGTGACGCATCACGTGGGCGCCCAGCGCCTCCCAGAGGCGGCCATGCGTGCCCTCGGCGATGAGGTGCTCGTCCATGGCGCCCAGCACGGGGCCGAAGCGGTAGGGGTCCTCCTCGACCCAGACGTCGCCCGCGCGGCGGCCGCGGAACCGCCAGGCGGCGGGCCGCTCCGGCAGCCGCGCGACGAAGACGTCGTCGCCCTGGCCCGCCATCTCCGCCAGCGCCTCGCCGTCCGGCGCCTCCAGCGTCACCGCCTCGGCCCCGGGCACGAAGGCGCGGATCGCCCAGCCCTCGCCGACGCGGTGCGCGCCCAGATGGGAGAAGGGATCGCCGCAGCGGCCCGAAGCGATGCGCCGGGCGACATCCTCGGCGAGCCGTGCGTCGTCGCCGCGTCGCGTCACCATCCGCCTCGTACCGTTGCGCGGCCCGATCCGCGGGCCGCCGCCCAATGCTCTTCGTCGCCACCTAGTCGCGACGAAGGCCGGCGTCCGAGACGCCGATCCGTGACGCGGTGCAGCGAGGGATCACGGGACGAGCATACGCACCGCAGCGCAGCATTGGCAAGCGAAGCATCCCAGGGATCGAAAATCGCGGGCCCTGAATCGAAATTCAGGCGCTGCGAAAAGACATTCATATGCAGTATACTGAGAGATGGCACGCTCAGGAGATCGCCGCGACGCCGCCTGAAGCGTTGCCTGCTGACAGGTACGCCCGGGTCGCCTTCGCGTCGACCCGTTTGCCTGCGCCTTGCATTTCCGCGGCGTGACACTAGACTTGATCGTGGGTGCCGCGACCTTCGGCGTGACCTTCGGCGCCGCAGCACGCCGACGCACCCCGGACCGGGCCCCGCCAAGGGCCGCCGGACCCCGGTGACCGACCTTGCGCACGATCTCGGAGCGCATGATATCGCGCGGTGATCAAGGAGACAGGACGGCATGAGCGCCTTCGACTTCGGCGGTGCGTTCCCTTCGGAGGGCGGCGCGCCCGAGACGCGACGGATCGAGACCGTCGCCGTCGTCGGCGCCGGCGCCTGGGGCACCGCCCTCGCCGTCATCGCGGCGCAGGCCGGGCGCACCGTGCGCCTGCACGCGCGGCGCGAGGATCACGCCGCCGCCCTCCGACGCGACCGTCGCAACGCCCGCCACCTCCCCGAAGCGCCGTTCCCCGACGCGCTGCTCCCGACCTCCGATCTGCGCGAGGCGGTCGAGGGCGCGGACGCCGTCCTCCTCGTCGTCCCCTCGGACGCCGTGCGCGAGACGGCGCGCGCCCTCGCGACCCATCTCGCGCCCGGCGTGCCGGTCTGCCTCGCGGCCAAAGGGGTCGAGGTCGGCACCGACAAGCTGATGAGCCGGGTCGTGGCGGAGGAGCTGCCCGCCAACCCGGTCGCCGCCCTCTCCGGGCCCAACTTCGCCGGCGAGGCGGCGACCGGCCATCCCACAGCGGCCACGATCGCCTCGGCCGGCGACTTCGGCGCGGCGGCGGAGGCCACGGTCGCGGTCCGCCTCGCCGTCGCGCTCGGCACCGAGAGCTTCCGACCCTACGTCTCCGACGACCTCGTCGGCGTGGAGATCGGCGGCGCCCTCAAGAACGTCATCGCGATCGCCTGCGGCATCGC
>DATFKM010000093.1:0-3196 GCA_035268645.1 Paracoccaceae bacterium
ATCGCGATCAGCGCGAAGGCCAGGATCGTCGGGATCGCGGGCGCGAGGGCCGGCGACGTCTCGGCGAGATAGAGGGCGAGGCCGAGATTGCGCGCCACCGTGGCGATCGCCAGCCCGGAACGCCGCGCGGCCCCGGGACCGCCGAGGAGATGCCCGCTCGCCAACGCCGCCGCCGCCAGAAGCGTCACCGCCGCGGCGCCGGCCCAGCCGATCGCGAGGGTCGCCCGCAGATCCGGCACGAAGACCAGCGACAGCGGCGCCGCCGCGAGGAAGGCGACGAACAGCAGCCTCGAGACGCGCGAGAGCAGTTCGGCGCGTCGCCGGATCGCCCCCGGCGCGCGGTCGGCGATCAGCCAGCCGAGGGCCGCCGGCAGGAAGGTCACCGTGGCGACCTGCACCGCGATCCGCTCCTGTTCCACGGTCGGGCCCCTCGCGTCGACGCCGAGGTCGAAGGCGGCGACGACCAGCGGCGCGTGAATCACGGCGAGTCCGGCGAGCGTGAGCTGCAGCGCCGAGACGTAGCCGAGATCGGCGCCGGCGGCCTCCGCGCGCCGGGTGGTCAGCGGGGCCCCCGGCGCCGCGGCGAGCACCACGAGGCCGAGAGCCGCTTCGGGCGGGATCGGCAGCGCCGCGACCAGCGCCAGCGCCGCGAGCGGCACGACGACCAGAGCCGACAGCAGCGAGCGGGCGAGCAGCGACGGATCGCGCCACAAGGCCCGCAGGGCGCCCGGCCGGTGGCGCAGGCCCACGTCCAGCATCCGGGCGAACACCACGATCCCGGTGAAGACGACGACCGCCTCGGGCATCCTTCGCGTTCCCCTTCACCCGGCCGCGGCCGCGCGGGCGCGGGCGGCGGCGACGGCCTCGTTGAGCGCCGCGCCGAGCTCCGGCCGCTCGCGATACACGTTGGCCGAGCCGAGCCGCGCCAGCAGGCCGGTGCGTTCGAGCTGGCCGTGAAGCGCCTCGCTCACCCCCGACAGCACCAGCGCGCCGCCCGCCCGGCCGAGCGCGTCGCCGTAGCGCCCGAGCAGCCGGATCACCGTGCTGCCGAGGTCGTCGACGTCCCGCAGCACGAGGATCACCGTCGCGCCGCGCGCCGCGTCGACCGTCGGCAGCTGCGCCTCCAGCGTCTGGGCGGAGGCGAAGAACAGCGCCCCGCGCACGCGCAGCACCCGCACCTCGCGCGGGCCGACGTCGGCCGGCGGCGGCCGCTCGATCGGGAAGCCCTTCTCCACCAGCTCGAACTCGCGCACCTCCACCCGGTTGGCGAGCTTGAGGACCTGGAGCGCGAAGGACAGCGCGACGCCGATCAGGATCGCCAGCTGCAGCGGCAGGAACAGCGTCGCCGCGAAGGTCGCCAGCATCGCGACCCGGGCGGGCAGCCCGGTCGCCCAGACCGTGCGGATCGCGTCGGGCTGCAGGTTCTGGAACCCCACCACCAGCAGCAGGCCGCCGAGGCCGGCCATCGGCACGAGCTTCACGAGGTCCGCCGCCGCGAGCACGATCGCGACGACGATCGCGCCGGCGAAGATGTCGGACCACCGCGACCGCGCCCCCGCCTGCACGTTCACCGCCGTGCCCGACATCGAGCCGCCGGAGGGGATCGCGCCGAAGGCGCCCGCCGCCAGATTGGCCGCCCCCTGGCCGACGAAGTCGCGCGAGGCGTCGGGAAAGGCGCCGTCCGGGTCGGGGCAGCTCTGTCCGACGCCCGCGCCCTGGATCAGGCCGATCACCGCGATCGCGAAGGCCGGCAGCGCGATGGCCGGCAGCGCCTCGAGCGCCGGAAGGATCGGGCTCGGCAGGCTGCGCGGGATCGTCGCGATGTCGCCGACCAGAACGAACGTCGTGTCCGCCCGAAGGGCCGTCACGGCGTAGGCGGCGGCGGTCGCCGAGGCGAGGGCCAGGACCAGGGAGAAGCGCCGCGCCGGCGTGCGCCGGAACAGCACGATCGCCGCCACCGTGCCGAGGCCGACGGCCACCGTCGCGCCGTCCAGCGTCCGCCAGCGCAGCGCGGTGTCCGCCAGCCGCAGAAGGTGGTTGGGCTGCGCGCTGGAGAAGCCGGTGATGTCGGGCGCCGACCCGGACATGATGAGAAAGGCGATGCCGGTGATGAAGCCGGTCATCACGGCGTTCGACACGAAGCGGATCAGACGCCCGAGGCGCAGCAGGCCGAACAGCAGCTGGAACGCCCCGACCAGCAGCACCAGAGTCACGAGCGCGCCGATCTTCGCGTCCGCCTCGAACGGGGCCAGCGCCTCGCCCGCCGCGACCGACGGCGCGCCCGTCGTGGAGACGTTCATGAACACCGAGCCGGTGAAGACGGCGCCGACCGGCATCGCCACCATCAGCGCGTAGAGGCCCGCCACCGGATTGACCGAGGCGAGCACGGCGTTCGCCATGCCCTGCGGCACGTTGACGATGGCGAAGGTCGCCCCCGCGACGAGGTCCGGGACGAGGTTCGCGCGCACCGGCTTCAGTCCGTCGGTCATGCTGGAGCCCGCCCTCGGACCGCCGTCCGCGGCGCGGACGAGCGGCGCCGCGCGCGTCCTCCCCCCGACGTCCGGCGGACCGGCGCCGGCCCGGCCCGCCAAGGGCCGGGCGCTTCCCGCCGCCGCCCGCGCCCCGCCGCGACGGTCACTCGGGCACCACCCCCTTCATCTCCTCGGCGTCGAACGGGTCGTGCTCGGGCGTCGCGGGCGGTCCGGCGCGGGTGCCGGGAAAGACCTCGAAGTCGGGCGCGAAGTCGACCATCATCCCGGCCAGCGTGCCGAGGATCGTCGGATCGCCCTCCACGCGCGCCGTGCCCTCCTCGATCTGCGCCTGCAGGGACTTGGCCCCGGTCAGCGTGTCGTTCAGCGCGGCACGGTCGATGACCAGCGTGAGGTCGGCGTTCTCCGCCCGGTATCCCTTGATGTTGGTGAGCGTCGCGTTCTCGAGCTCCGCCACGAAGATCTCGCCCGTATCGGGCGTCTCCAGGTTGATCGTGAAGCGGCGCCCCTCCGCCTTGGCGCTGTCGAGGCGGATGCCGAGGAAGTTCAGGAACAGCTCGGTCGACATCGCGCGCATCACGTCGGGGCTCGAGGTCTTCGGCGCCGCCCCCTCCGGTATGCCCGAGCGCAGCTCGAGCGCGCCGGCCAGGAAGCTGTTGCGCAGCCCCGGGTTCTCCTGCTGATAGCCGAGCTGTTCGAGCGCGTCG
>DATFKM010000094.1:0-4692 GCA_035268645.1 Paracoccaceae bacterium
ATCGGCGGTGCCGAGGCGGCGATGCGCGGCGACGGTGAGCGCCAGCGCGAAGGCGGCGAGGCCGAAGCCGATGACGATGGCGGTCAGAACCAGCGCCTGGGGCAGCGGATTGGCGGCGCCGGCGGGCGGCGCCTCGGCCCCGGCCGGGACCAGCGCGGGCGCCACGGCGGAGAGACGGCCGGAGACGAAGACGACCACGCTCGCCGCCCCGCTGAGCAGCGTGACGCCGAACACCACCTGCAACAGGTGGCGCGCCAGCATCAGATAGACGCCCGAGGCCGCGAGGACGCCGGCGAGAACGGCGAACACCCACTCCATCAGGCGTCCTCCTCCAGCGCGAAGACGAGCCCGAGCACGGCGCCGAGCACCACGAGCCAGACGCCGAAGTCGAAGAGGAGCACGGTGGAGAGCGGCAGCCCCTCGCCCTTCGGACCGCCGACGAAGACCCAGACCGCGGCGAAGGGCGCGTCGCCGACGACGAGCGGGATCAGCCCGGCCAGGAGCGCGGCGCCGACGCCGAGCGCGGCGACGGTGGCGGGCGGCAGCCGCAGCGCGAGCCGCGCCGTCTCCACCCCGTGGCTCATGGCGAGCAGCGTGAAGGAGGAGGCCGCGACGAGCCCGCCGATGAAGCCGCCGCCGGGCGCGTCGTGCCCGCGCACCAGCAGGAACAGCGAGAACACGATCAGCAGCGTCGAGATCAGCCGCGTCGCGGCCTGCAGGATCGGGGAGGTCATGCCGCGCTCCTCCGCGTCCGGCGCAGCAGCGCGAGCCCGCCGACCGCCGCGGCGGCGACCACGACGATCTCGCCGAAGGTGTCGAGCGCGCGGAAGTCCACCAGCACCACGTTGACCACGTTGCGGCCGAGCGCCTCGGGCAGGCTGCGCGCCGACATCGCGTCGGCGACCGAGGCGTCGAACGGGCCGACCGTGGCCGCGAGGGTCGCGAGCGCGACGGCGAGCCCGACGGCGCCGGCGACGAAGGCGTCGCGGCCCCGGCCGCGTCGGCGCGGCGGCAGCTCCGGCAGGCGGGGCATCACCGCGGCGACGAGCACGAGCAGGAGGACGTCGACCAGGATCTGCGTCGCCGCCACGTCCGGCGCGCCGAAGGTGAGGAAGAGCAGCGAAAGCCCGGTGCCGGAGGCCCCGAGGCCGGCGAGGGCGAGGATCCGGCGATGCGCCAGCGCCGCGGTCAGCGCGCCCCCGGCGCAGAGCCCGGCCGCGGCCAGCGCCTGCGGCTCGGTCAGGGCGAAGCTCGCCTCCGGCAGGCCGCCGGCGAGGCGCAGACCGGCCAGCGGCGCGGCGGCGACGGCGAGGAAGGTGACGGTGAGATAGGTGCGCAGCGAGCCGGGCTGCACGCGGCGCGTGACGGCGGCGAAGGAGGTCTGGACGCCGTCCAGCAGGCCGTCCCAGATGGCCTCGGCCCCGCCCGGAAGCCGCGCGATCAGGCGCCCCAGCGGCCGGCGCGCGAGGTGGAACGCGGCGCCGAGCACGAGCGTCGCGACGCTCATCATCAGCGGCACGTTCACCCCGTGCCAGAGCTTCAGCTTGATCTCCGCCGGTGCGCCCAGCATGGCGGCGGCGGCCGGCTGCACCAGCGTGCGCCCCACCAGATCCGGCGCCACGCCGCAGAGCAGGCCGCCGACGGCGAGCAGCAGCGGGCCGAGCCAGATCAGCGCCGGCGCCTCGCGCGGGGCCTTGGGCGTGTCGCCGGGCGCCGACAGCACGACGCGGAAGATCACCGCGAGCGCGAGGGCGACCATCAGCGCGTTGGCGATCACCGCGGCGGCGGCGAGCGGGGCCGGCTCCTCCGCGATGGCGAGGGCGCCCTCGTATTTAAGCTCCTTGCCGACGAAGCCGAGGAAGGGCGGGAAGCCCGCCATCGAGCCCGCGGCGAGCACCGCGGCGATCGAGGTCATCGGCATCGTGCGCCAGAGCCCGCCGAGGCGGTCCATGTCGCGCGTGCCGGTCATCTTGTCGATCGACCCGACCACGAGGAAAAGCGAAGCCTTGTAGAGCGCGTGGACGATCAGGAACGTCATCGCCGCGGCCGCCGCCACGGTCTGCTCGGCGCCGAGGAACATCACCAGCGAGCCGAGCGACATCACCGAGGAATAGGCGAGCGCGAGCTTCAGGTCCCGCTGGCGCAGCGACAGGATCGCCGCCATCAGCATCGTGAAGCCGCCGACGAGGCCGAGCGTGGTGGTCCAGAACTCGGTGCCGGAGAGCGCAGGGTGCAGGCGCGCCAGCAGGTAGACCCCGGCCTTCACCATCGTCGCGGAGTGCAGATAGGCGCTCACCGGCGTCGGCGCGGCCATGGCGTTCGGCAGCCAGATGTGCAGCGGAAACTGCGCCGACTTGGCGAAGGCCCCGGCGAGGATCAGCAGCGTGATCGGCAGATAGGCGGCGTGTCCGCCGAGGCCGCCGGCCGCCGTGATCTCGGAGATCCGGGTCGTGCCGGCGACGAGGCCGAGCCAGATCAGGCCCGCGAGGAGCGCCAGCCCCCCGGCGCCGGTGATCAGCAGCGCCATCCAGGCGGAGCGTCGCGCCTTCGCCGTGCCGTCATAGCCGACGAGAAGGAAGGAGGCGACGGTCGTCACCTCCCAGAACGCGAAGAGCGCGATCACGTCGTCGGCGAGCACGAGACCGAGCATTCCGGCCTGGAACAGCGCGAGGTAGAGGAAGAAGCGCGTCTGGTGCCGGTGCCCGCGCAGATAGGAAATGGAATAGGCCGAGATCACGGCGCCGAAGCCGGTGATCAGCAGCGCGAAGACGAGGCTGAGCCCGTCCACCCTGAAGGCGAGGGAGACGTCGAGCGCGGGCGCCCATGCCCATTCGGCGGCGATCGCGTCGCCGTGGGAGACCTCGGGGATCAGCGTGGCGAAGGCCGCGGCCGCAGCCGCCGAGACGAGGGCGAGCAGCGCGCCCGCCCACGGGCCCGAACGGTCGGGGGCGCCGTTCGCCGCCGCGGCGCTCACGTCGGGCCTCCGTCGCGGGGCGGGCGGCGCGCAAAACGGCGGACAGGCGGCGATGTCGGGTCCGAAGTCAGGGCGAGACCTCCTCGGGCGAACGTCGGCGTCTTTCGCCGACGGCTCCGGGGCGCGGCGTGAACGCCGCACAGATATGCGATCCGGTGGGCGGGGACACCCCCTTTTCGCCGGCGATCTCAGCCGGCGACGTGGGGCTGGGCGAGGCGGCGCACCGTCGCGCCGGCCGCCGTCCAGTCGCGCGGCCGGCAGGTCAGGACCAGCACCTGCAGGCGTTCGGCGGCCTTCCAGAGCGCCGTCTGCATCCGCTCCAGCCGGGCCGCGTCGGCGTGGTTGAGCGCGTCGTCGAGCACCACCATGGCCGGCCGGCCGGTCTCGGCCAGCCAGTCCGCGAAGGCGAGGCGCACGAGCACCGAGACCTGCTCGCGTGCGCCGACCGAGAGACGCTCGAACGGCTCCTCGCGCCCGGCCCGGGTCAGGCCGGCGATGTCGAGATCCTGCGAGAGCGCGAGTTCGGCCTCCGGCTGGAGCAGGCGCAGATAGGGCCGGGCGCGGGCGACGACGGGGGCGAGGACCGCGGCGCGGGCTTCGGCCTCCGCCGCGGCGAGGGTCGCGACGAGGAGATCCAGCGCCTCGGCCTCCGCGCAAAGCGCCGCGGCGCGCGCCTCCGCCGCCTCGGCCTCGGAGGCGGCGAGCTCGGCGCGTTCGCCGAGGCCGGTGCGGCCCTGCAGCCTGCCCTCGCGGCCGGCGATCCGGACGTCGAGGGCGGTCCGTTCGTCGCGCTGGGAGCCCAGCGCCCTGGCGAAGCGGTCGCGGGTCAGGCGGGCGGTTTCGGGTTCGGCCTCGGCCCGCGCGGCCTCGGCGCGCGTCGCGGCCGTCTCGGCCTCCGTCAGCGCCTCGGCGGCGGCCGTCTCGGCCGCCGCGAGGGCGTCGTCCGGGGTCTCGGCGCGGGCTTCCGCGAGGCGCCGGGCGGCGTCGCGGGCGGCGGTTTCCGCAGTCTCGAGCGTGGTGGTGGCGCGGATCGCGGCTTCGCCGGCGGCGGCTTCGCGCGCCGCGGCGGTCTCGAGCGCGGCTTCGGCGGCTTCGCCTTCGGCCTCGGCGGCCTCGACGGCGGCGGGATCGGCGGTGTCCGGCGCCTGCGACCCGGCGGCTTCGGCGAAGCGGGCTGCCTCGGCCGCGGCGTCCTCGGCGGCGCGGGCGAGGGCGGCGAGCCCTTCCGGCGCCACGGCGGCGAGCGCGGCCTCGGCCTCGCGTCTCGCGGCGTCGTGGCGGGCGAGGGCCTCGGCCGCGCGTTCGGCCGCGGCGAGGCTGTCGCAGCCTTGGGCGGCGAGAGCGTCGGCGAGGGCGGCGCCGGCGGCGGCGACGGCGTCGCGCCGCTCGGCAAGGTCGCCGGCGCCGGGGCGGACGGTCAGCCGGCCCCAGCCTTCGAGGGTGATTTCCGTATCTCGATCAAGCGCATGGGGCGTGTTCTGCGGCAGCGGGGCGCCGGCGATGCGGGCGGGGCCGGCGCCGGGATCCGGCGCGACCTCGACCTGCGTGGCGGCGGCGTCGCGGGCGATCTCCGCCTCGCGAAGCGAGCGTGCGGCCTCGCGCAGTCCCGGCAGGGCGCGGGGATCGAGGCGGAGAGCGGCGGCGGCGCGCCGGGCCTCGGCGATGCGGGCGTCGTGGTCGCGGGCGCGGGTCAGCGCCCCGGTCAGCGCCTCGGCGCG
>DATFKM010000095.1:0-7285 GCA_035268645.1 Paracoccaceae bacterium
CCTCGCCGGTCCCGCCGCCGGTCAGGCCTCCGGCGGGGCGGAGGTCGTGGAGCGCGAGGCGGGCCGCGACTGGGCCGTCGGCCGTCCGCTGCCCGACGATGCCGACTGGACGCCGATCGACGCCGCCCGCCACGACCTCCCGCCGCTCGACCGGGGCGAACGCTACGTGCGCTTCCAGGGCGAGGTGCTCCGCGTCACCGGCACGCCCGAGGCCGGGCTGATCGTCCTCGCCTCCGAGGGGCAGGCGGCCGAGATCCTCGACTGACGCGCGGCAGGGCGCCGCTCTTGCCCCACGGGACGCGAGCGGCGATGTGTCGGAGGCCCCGGGGCCACAGCGCCCGGCCCGCCGAGGAACGTCCGTGATGAACAAGCCCCGCGCCATCTTCGAGGAGGTCTCGGACGCCGCGCCCGCCCCGGCCGCGCCGAAGCCGGGCGAGGCCGAGGCGCGCCGCCGCCGCGCCCGCCGTCGCTCCGCCTTCTGGCTCAACCTCCTCGCAGTCCTGGTCACGGCGATGGTGCTGGTCGGGGGACTCACCCGGCTCACGGACTCGGGCCTCTCGATCACCGAATGGAACGTGGTCTCCGGCGCCCTGCCGCCGATGACGGCGGAAGCCTGGCAGGAGGAGTTCGACAAGTACCGCGCGATCCCCGAATACCAGCTTCAGAACAGGGGGATGAGCCTCTCCGAGTTCCAGTACATCTACTGGTGGGAATGGGGCCATCGCCAGTTCGGCCGCCTCATCGGCCTCGTCTGGGCGATCGGCTTTCTCGCGCTCGCGGTCACCCGCAACATCCCGCCCGGCTGGACCGGACGCTTCCTGCTGCTCGGCGCGCTCGGCGGCGCGCAGGGGGCGATCGGCTGGTGGATGGTCGCTTCGGGCCTGACCGGCGAGAGGGTCGACGTCGCCTCCTACCGGCTCGCCACCCATCTCGGCCTCGCCTTCGTCATTCTCGGCCTGCTGCTGCACTACGGCTTCCAGCTGCGCCGCGACGCGCCGGAGCTGCTGCAGGCCCGGCGCCGGCGGCTCTCCGGCCCGCGCCTCTTCGGGCAGGCGGTGCTGGGCCTCGCCTTCGTGCAGATCCTGCTCGGCGCCCTCGTCGCCGGCATCGACGCCGGGCGCGGCTACATCGACTGGCCGCGCATGGGCGGCGAATGGATCCCGTCGGAGGCGCTCGCCTACGTCCCGCTCTGGACCAACTTCTTCGAGAACCCGGCGCTGGTGCAGTTCAACCACCGCGTGGTCGGCTACGCGCTCCTGCTGCTCGGTCTCGGCTGGTGGGTCCGCTGCCTGCGTCAGCCGCACAAGGGCGCCCGCGGCTGGACCGGCGTCGTCGCGCTGATGCTGATCGCGCAGAGCGCCGTCGGCGTCGCCACCGTGCTGAACGCCGCCCCGCTGCACTGGGCGATCCTGCATCAGGCCGGGGCGCTCCTGCTCTGGGCGCTGACCCTGCGCGCCCTCTTCGAGACCGGTTGGCCGCGCGAGGAGCGCATCGAGCGGAGCACGGTCCGGACCCGCTGACGAAACGATTTTGCGCGCAACGGGAAACGACTTCCGCCCTGCGGTCGTGCTAGCGTCCTTTCGCGGGCCGGTTCGGTCCGCAAGCCGACGCAGAGCCTGGAGGATCCGCCATGCGCCGACTCGCCGTCCTGACCCTCGCGTTCGCCCTCGTCGCGCCGGGCATCGCGCCCGCGCAGCAGGACGTGGTTCCCGATCTCGACGATCCGATCACGCTGCGCATGACCTCGATGAAGCAGGTCGGCGCCGGCATGAAGGCCCTCGGGCAGATGGCCAAGGGCGAGATCGAGTTCGACGCCCCGCTCGCGCAGATGTCGCTTCGCGCGATGATCGCCGCCGCATCCGGCTATGCGGGCCTCTTCCCCGAAGGCTCCGAGCAGGGGCACGAGACCACGGCCGCCCCCGCCATCTGGACGGACCGCGACGGTTTCGAGGCGTCGCTGGCGGAGTTCCTCGCCGACCTGCACGTCGCGGTGCAGAGCCCGCCGGTCGACCGCGCGGCCCTCGGCCCGCTGATGCAGACCCTCGGCGGCGACTGCAAGGCGTGCCACGAGGACTACCGCATCAAGAAGAACTGAGCCCCATGCGCCGCACGGCGCTCCTCGTCGCCGTCGCGGCGGCGGCCGTCCTCGCCGGCGGCTGGGCCCTCCTCGCGCCCCGGCCGCTGGCCGAGGGCGCGCTTCCCGCCGGCTGGACGCCCGAGGACGCGGACGCCGCGAACGGCGCCCGCCTCTTCGCCCTCGGCGGCTGCGCCGGCTGTCACGCGGCCCCGGACGCCGAAGGGGAGGGGCGGCGCGTCCTCTCCGGCGGCCGCCGCTTCGAGACCGAATTCGGGACCTTTCTCGCCCCCAACATCTCCTCGCATCCCGAGGCCGGCGTCGGCGGCTGGAGCGCGCGCGACTTCGCCTCCGCCATGCTCCGCGGCGTCTCGCCGGAGGGCGCGCACTACTACCCCGCCTTTCCCTGGCCCTCCTATGCGCGCATGCCGGTCGAGGACGTCCTCGATCTCTGGGCGCATCTGCTGACGCTGCCGGCGGACCCGACGCCCTCCGCCCCGCACGAGGTCGGCTTTCCCTGGAACTTCCGCGCCGGGATCGGCCTCTGGAAGGCCCTCAACCTGCATCCCGAGCCGGTGATCTCCGGCCTCGCCGGCGCGGCCGAGCGCGGGCGCGTCCTCTCCGAAGGCATCGGCCACTGCGCCGAGTGCCACACGCCCCGCGGGCCGCTCGGCGGGGCCGAACTCGACCGCTGGATGGCCGGCGCGCCGAACCCCGACGGCGCGGGCCGGATCCCGAACGTCACGCCCGCTGCGCTGACCTGGTCGGCTTCCGACATCGCCTACTATCTCGAGACGGGTTTCACGCCGGACTTCGACAGCGTCGGCGGCTCGATGGTGGAGGTCGTGCGCGGGACCTCGCAGCTCCCGCCCGCGGACCGCGCGGCGATCGCCGCCTATCTGAAGTCCCTGCCGCCGATCGAATGACCGCCGAGGTTTCCGGTCCCTAGGCCTTCGCCAGCCGGTCGAAGGCCGCGAGCCGCGCCACCAGCGCCGGCATCTCCGCCAGCGGGATCATGTTCGGCCCGTCGCTCGGCGCGTCGTCCGGGTCCTCGTGCGTCTCGATGAACACCCCCGCGACGCCGACCGCCACCGCCGCCCGCGCCAGCACCGGCGCGAAGCGCCGGTCGCCGCCCGACGCGCCGCCGAGCCCGCCCGGCTGCTGCACCGCATGGGTGGCGTCCATGATCACCGGCCAGCCGGTCTCGGCCATGCGGGGCAGGGCGCGCATGTCCGTCACCAGCGCGTTGTAGCCGAAGCTCGAGCCGCGCTCGGTCAGAAGGATCCGCTCGTTGCCGGTCGAGGCGACCTTCTCGGCCACCTTGTCCATGTCCCAGGGCGCGAGGAACTGGCCCTTCTTGACGTTCACCGCCGCGCCGGTCTCCCCGGCCGCCAGCAGCAGGTCCGTCTGCCGGCAGAGGAAGGCGGGGATCTGGATCACGTCCACGGCCTCGGCCGCCGGGGCGCACTGTTCCGGCGCATGCACGTCGGTCAGGACCGGCACGCCGAGCCGCGCGCGCACCTCCGCCAGCATCTCCAGCCCGGCGGCCATCCCCGGTCCGCGCCGCCCGCTCAGCGAGGTGCGGTTGGCCTTGTCGTAGCTCGCCTTGAAGACGTAGCCGAGGCCCGCCTTCGCGCAGGCCTCCGCCATGGTCTCTGCGATCCCCAGCGCGTGCTCCAGCGTCTCCAGCTGGCACGGCCCCGCGATCACCGTCAGCGGCGAGGCGTTGGAGACGGAGAGCGGGCCGAGGGCGACGCTGCGGGCTTCGGTCATCGCTCTCACATATCCCCTTCGAGGACCTGATGCACCTCGATCACCGTGCCCACCGGGTCGAGCAGGAAGATCTGGTGCCAGTGCCGCGTGAACGTGGTGCCGTAGTCGACGTAGCGCACGCCGCGCGCCTCCAGATGGCGCTTGTAGGCCTCGATGTCCTCGGTCCGGAAGGCGAGATGTCCCTTGTCCAAGGGGTTGATCGCCTTGCCTTCGCGCATCGCCAGCTCGCGGTCGAGCTGGGCGAGGTGGAACTGCACCCGCCCGTCCGTGCGGAAGGCGACGGGGCCGGCATAGGCCGCATCGTCGAGCGAGGGCAGGCTGCGCATCTCCGGCACGTCGTCCTGGAACAGGACGTCCCGGTAGAAGGCGTCCAATCCCGGCACGTCGTCGCCGCTGACGTTGACGTGGTGCAGCGTGAGCTTCATCGCCCGTCCTCCCTTGTCGGCCTCGCCCGGATCATCGGACGCCGAGCGCGCCGTCGCCAGCCCCGGCGCTCAGAGCCCGGTCCAGTCCCGATACCAGTCCACGAAGCGCTCGATCCCGACCTCGAGCGGCGTCGACGGCGCGAAGCCCGTCGCCGCCTCCAGCGCGTCGACGTCCGCGGCGGTCTCCTCCACGTCGCCGGGCTGCATCGGCAGGAACACCTTCTCCGCCTCGCGCCCCGCGAAGCGCTCGATCAACGCCACCAGCGTCATCAGCGGCTCCGGCCGCCGCGCGCCGATGTTGAACACCCGGTGCGGCGCCCAGCTCGTCGCCGGATCCGGCGCCCGGCGGTCGAACGCGGGATCGGGCGCCGCGACGGTGGGGATCACCCGCGCCACGCCCTCCACGATGTCGTCGACATAGGTGAAGTCGCGCCGCATCCGGCCGTGGTTGTAGATCTCGATCGGCCGGCCCGCGAACACCGCCTCCGTGAACTTCCAGTAGGCCATGTCCGGGCGTCCGCGCGGCCCGTAGACGGTGAAGAAGCGCAGCCCGGTCGAGGGCAGCGCGTAGAGGTCGGCGTAGGCGTGCGCCATCAGCTCGTTCGCCCGCTTCGTCGCGGCGTAGAGGCTGACCGGATGCTCCGCCCCCTCCGACTCCGAGAACGGCACGCGCCGGCTGCCCCCGTAGACCGAACTCGAGGAGGCGTAGACCAGATGCCGCGGCGGCCGCGCCCGGCACGCCTCCAGCAGGTTCAGGAAGCCGACAAGGTTCGAATCGGCGTAGGCGTGCGGGTTCTCGATGGAGTGGCGCACGCCCGCCTGCGCCGCGAGGTTGACCACCCAGTCCGGCCGCGCCGCGGCGAAGGTGGCCTCCAGCGCCGCGCGATCGGCAAGGCTCGCCTGCGCGAATCGCCAGCCCGGCCGTCCCTCGAGCCGCGCCAGTCGCGCCCGCTTCAGCGCGACGTCGTAGTAGGGGTTGAGATCGTCGAGGCCGAAGACCTCGACCCCCGCCTCCAGCAGCGTCTCGGACAGCGCAGCCCCGATGAAGCCCGCCGCGCCGGTGACGAGAACGCGGCCCTCGATCCGTCCCCGCCAATCCATCGAAGCCCCCTCAGCCGACCCGCCCGCCCCGGCGGAGCCCTGCCCGGATGCGCCGCGGTCCGTCCCGTGTCCAGCCCGTGGCGGCATCGCGGCGCCGCGCTCAGCCGGTCAGCGCCTCCAGCCGCCGCGCCAGAGTCTGCGCGTCGCCCGCGATCTCCAGCGTCTTGATCCGGGCGGAGCCGCCGCGCGCCACGCGCACCGCCCGCTTCGGCACGCCCAGGGCGTCGGCCACGACCGCCTGCGTCGCGGCGTTGGCCTTGCCCTTCTCCGCGGGGGCCGAGACCCGCACCGCCAGCGCCGGGCGCCCCACGGCGTCCCGCGCCAGACCGTCCACGCGGTCGCGCCCGGCGCGCGGCGTCACCCGCACCGTGAGCGTCAGCCCGCCGGCGCCCTCGCGCCAGGGTGGGATATGCTCAGACGTAGAGATTGTTCGCGATCACGATCTGCAGCGCCGCGATGCCGATCAGCACCACCAGCGGCGCAAGGTCGAGCCCCCCCATCGACGGCAGGATCCCCCGGATCGGCGCGTAGAGCGGCTCGGTCAGCCGGTTCAGCGACGACCAGATGGTGTAGACGAACCGCTGGCGCAGGTTGATCACGTCGAAATTGATCAGCCAGCTCATGACGGCCTGGATGATGACGATCCACCAGACGATGTTCAGGATCATCAGCAGGATCGTGGCGATAGAGCTCATCGGCGGTTCCCAGCGGCGGTTGCGTCCACGGCCGCCCCTCGGCCGCCTGTCGCGGACCTAGCGCTCCGCGGCCGCGGGATCAACCGCGCGGGGCCGCGCCGGCCCGCTTGACACGCCCCGGGCCCTCCCTTAACCCGCCGCTCGGAAGGGGCCGTAGCTCAGCTGGGAGAGCGTCGCGTTCGCAATGCGAAGGTCAGGGGTTCGATCCCCCTCGGCTCCACCAAACCTCCACACGACGGGCGAAATTTCGCTTGGTCGCGGCTCCGAACGCGACGCGGCCGCGACCGTGCGCTCCGCGGCCGCGTCCGTGCGCTCGGGATGTCCGCGGGCTCAGATGCCGCGGACGACGCTCCGCGTCTCGGCCTGCTCGCCCAGCGCCCTCACCAGCGCCCGGCCGTCGCCGGTCGGCCGCCCGCGCTCGTCGAGCCAGGCCCGCAGCCGGGCCGATCCCTCCGGGTCCGGGCCGACGAGGTGATGGGCGACGCTCAGGATGCGCCGCGCGATCTCCGCGTCCTCTCCGGCGCCGCCGCGCGCCGCAGCTTCGTCGAGGGCCTGCCGGGCGTCGTGGTCGCGATGGTCCGTCATCGAAATCTCTCCTAGGCGGGATCGGGTCCGCGGGTTCGTCCCGCGTCTGTGCAAGGTGATACGCCATCACGCCGCAGGATGGATGACCCCGCACGGGGGGCTGAAGGCGAAGTGCAGACCCCTGAAGCCCCGCTTTCGCGCCGGGCGTTCCGCCGGCCTCAGCCGAAGACGAAGTCGTCCGCGTCGAGCCGCCACGCCGGGACGTCCTCCAGCAGCATCTTCGTGCCCTCGAAGATCACCAGCGCGTCGCCGCCCTCGGCCTTGATCCGCAGATCCTCGAAACGCCCTTCGGACTCGAAGGCGACGCGGTCCCGGCCGCGGCCGAAATCCTCGATCCGGTCGCGCCCCTCGCGCGGGCCGAACTCGAACACGTCGGGCCCGCCGCCCCCCGTCAGCAGATCCCGCCCCTCGCCGCCCGAGAGCCGGTCGCGCCCCGGCCCGCCGTCCAGCGTGTCGCGCCCGCCGCCGCCGGCCACCCGGTCGCGTCCGCCGCCCCCCTCGAGCCGGTCGCGTCCGCCACCGCCGTCCAGCGCGTCTCTCCCGCCGCCCCCCTCGAGCGTGTCGCGCCCCGGACCGCCGTCGAGCGTGTCGCGTCCGCCGCCCCCGATCAGCCGGCCCTTGCCGCCGCCGCC
>DATFKM010000096.1:0-4972 GCA_035268645.1 Paracoccaceae bacterium
CCCCTGGGCCTGGGACCTCTTCGCGGCGGTCGAGGCCGTGCACGCCGCGCAGCCGGACCTGCCCGCGCCCGGCCGGTCCAGCCGCATCGCCGACGACCCGGTGCGCCTGCGCCAGCGGCCCACCCTCGCCTTCAAGGCGTCGCCCGTCGTCGCCGCGCGCCGCTCCGCCCCCGGCGGCCGCCCGACGATCGAGCTGGAGCAGATCGCCTTCGGCCCCCTCGGCCCTTCGGGTCCGCTTCCGGTGCACGTCACCGACGACGCCATCCACGAGGCGAAGGAGGGTCGGCCGTGGCTCTCCGGTTTCCTCGACGTCTTCACCCACCGCATGCTGCACCTGATGGTGCGCGCCTGGCAGTCGGCCCGACTCGCCTCCCGCCAGGCCTTCACGGCGGACGATCCGTGGCCGCGGCGCATCGCCTCGCTCTTCGGCGCCGGGCCGGCGGAGTTCCGGAACCGCGACGCCTTCCCGGACGACCTGAAGCTGCACATGGCGGGCTGGCTCGCGTCGAAGCGGCGCTCCCGGGCCGCTCTCGCCGGCGTGCTCGAGGCCGCGGTCGGCGCGCCCGTGGAGGTGCAGGAGCACGCTCCCGAATGGCTGCCGATGCCGGAGGCCGAGCAGAGCCGCCTCGGCGCCCAGGGCGCCACGCTCGGCCGCGACCTGACGCTCGGCCCGCGGTTCTTCTCGCTCCAGTCGCGCCTTCGCGTGCGCACCGCCCCGCTCGACGCCGACAGCTTCGCGGACCTGCTCCCCGGCGGCCCTCGCCTCGCGGCCGCCCGCGACGCGGCGCGCATGCTGATGGGCCTCGCCGCGAACTGGGAGCTGCAGCTGCGCCTGAAGCCGGAGGCCGTGCCCGACCTCGCCCTCGACGGCCGCCGCCGCCTCGGGCTCGACAGCTGGCTCGCCGCCGACCGCCGCCGCCTCGCCGCGGACGTGGTGCTGGAAGGGGCGCCGCCTCCGCCGCGCCGCCCGGCGCCGGAGCCGACCTTCGAGGTGGCCGCGTGACGCCGCGCACCCGCCTTTTCGCTACGAGCCGGGCGCCGAAGGCGCTAGGCTGACGCAACGACGCTCCGACCCGGGGGAGGGGATCCATGAGCACCATCAAGCGCACCGACCTGCTCGCGAAGCTCAACATGCCGTGCCGAAAGGCGGTCGAGAACGCGATGAAGTCCGCCAAGCTCCGCGGCAACCCCGACGTCGAGTTCGTCCACTGGATCGAGCAGCTCGCCCTGATCGAGAACGGCGACGTGCAGCGCATCTGCCGCCATTTCGGCATCGACGCCAGCCACCTCGCCGCCGACCTCACCCGCGCCATCGACATGCTGCCGCGCGGCGCGACCTCGATCTCCGACATCTCCAACCACATCTTCGACGCCATCACCGAGGCCTGGGTGCAGGCGTCGCTGGTCTGGAAGTCCGACGTGATCCGCTCCGGCCACGTCCTGCACGGCGTGCTGCGCGACCGCGCCCTCCGGGGCGAGCTCAACGCCCTCTCCGACGAGTTCCGCAAGATCGACGTCGAGAAACTGGCCGAGGAGCTGCCGAGCCTCGTCGAGGGCTCCGCCGAGGACGGCGCCAAGGCCGCCGGCAAGGGCGCGGGCCACGCCGGCGCCTCCTCCGACGCCGCCAAGGCCCCGGCCGCCGACGGCTCCGCCCTCGCCACCTACGCCACCAACCTCACGGAACAGGCCCGCGCCGGCGACATCGACCCGATCGTCGGCCGCGACCCCGAGATCCGGCAGATCGTCAACATCCTGATGCGCCGCCGGCAGAACAACCCGATCCTCACCGGCGAGGCCGGCGTCGGCAAGACGGCCGTGGTCGAGGGTTTCGCCCTCCGCCTCGCCCGCGGCGACGTCCCCCCGCAGCTCAAGGACGTCGAGCTGCACATGCTCGACATCGGCCTCCTGCAGGCCGGCGCCTCGATGAAGGGCGAGTTCGAGCAGCGCCTGCAGAACGTCATCGACGAGGTGCAGAGCTCCGAGAAGCCGATCATCCTCTTCATCGACGAGGCGCACACCCTGATCGGCGCCGGGGGCGCGGCCGGCACCGGCGACGCCGCCAACCTCCTCAAGCCCGCCCTCGCGCGCGGCGAGCTGCGCACCGTCGCGGCCACCACCTGGGCCGAATACAAGAAGCACATCGAGAAGGACCCCGCCCTCACCCGCCGCTTCGAGGTGGTGAAGGTCGAGGAGCCGACCGAGGACAAGGCCCTCCTGATGATGCGCGGCGTCGCCTCCACGCTGGAGCGTCACCATCGCATCCAGATCCTCGACGAGGCGCTGGAGGCCGCCGTCACCCTCTCGCACCGCTACATCCCCGCGCGCCAGCTCCCCGACAAGTCGGTCAGCCTGCTCGACACCGCCTGCGCCCGCGTCGCCGTCTCCCAGCACGCCGTCCCGGCCGAGGTGGAGGACAGCCGCCGCCGCATCGAGGCGCTGGAGGTCGAGCGCGGCATCATCGGCCGCGAGGCCGCCATCGGCCTGGAGACCGCCGACCGCTCGCTGAGCGTCGAGACCGGCCTCGCGTCCGAGAAGGAGCGTCTCGTCGCGCTCGAGGAGCGCTGGGAGGCCGAGAAGGGCCTCGTCCTCGACATCCTCGATCTCCGCGCGCGCCTTCGCCAGGGCCTCGAGCCGGTGGAGCGCACCGGCTCGGCGCTGGAGCGCGCCGCCGCCGAGGAGGCCGCCAAGGAGGCCGCCGCCGAACGCGCCGTCCAGGCCGCCGAGGCCGAGGCCGAGGCCGAGGGCGGCGTCGCGCTCGCCGAGCCCCCCGCGGCCGAGGACGAGGGACCGCAGGCCCTCTCGCCGCAGGAGCGGGCCGAGGCCGAGGCGCTCCTCAAGCAGCGCCTCGCCGCGCTGGCGGAGCTGCAGGGCGAGACGCCCCTGATCCTCCCCTCCGTCGACCGCAACGCGGTGGCCTCGGTGGTACAGGACTGGACCGGCATCCCCGTCGGGCGGATGATGGGCGACGAGATCCAGACCGTGCTCCACCTCGCCGACACCCTCGCCGAGCGCGTCGTCGGCCAGGATCACGCGATGGAGATGATCGCCCGGCGCATCCGCACCTCCCGCGCCGGCCTCACCGCGCCCGAGAAGCCGATCGGCGTGTTCCTGCTCGCCGGCCCCTCCGGCGTCGGCAAGACCGAGACCGCCCTGACGCTGGCGGAGGCCCTCTACGGCGGAGAACAGAACCTGATCACCATCAACATGAGCGAATTCCAGGAGGCGCACACCGTCTCCACCCTCAAGGGCGCGCCTCCCGGTTACGTCGGCTACGGCGAGGGCGGCGTGCTGACCGAGGCCGTGCGCCGCCGCCCCTACTCCGTCGTCCTCCTCGACGAGGTCGAGAAGGCCCACCCCGACGTGCACGAGATCTTCTTCCAGGTCTTCGACAAGGGCATGATGGAGGACGGCGAGGGCCGGCAGATCGACTTCAAGAACACGCTGATCCTGCTGACCTCCAACGTCGGTTCCGACCTCATCATGAGGATGTGCGAGGATCCCGACCTCGCGCCCGAGCCCGAGGCGCTGGCGACCGCGCTCCGTCCGGACCTCCTCAAGGTCTTCCCGGCGGCGCTGCTCGGGCGGGTGGTCACGATCCCCTACTTCCCGCTCTCCGACGACGTCATCAAGCTGATCACCACGCTGAAGCTGAAGTCGATCCAGAAGCGCGTCGCCGCCGCCCACGGGGCCGAGCTCGACTACTCCGACGCCGTGCTCGAGCTGATCCGCGCCCGCTGCACCGAACTCGAGAGCGGCGGGCGCATGATCGACGCGGTGCTGACCAACTCCATGCTGCCCGCGATCTCGGAGGAGGCGCTGCGCCGCATGGCCGAAGGTCGGCCGCTGACCCGCGTCAGCATCGACGTCGCCGACGGCGAGTTCAGCTACGCCGCCGAATGAGCCCGAGGAGACATCCCATGCCCCGAACCGTCGCATCCGCCCTCGTCGCCGCCACGCTCGCGCTCGCCGCCTGCGCCGCGCCCCCGCCGGAGCCGCCGCGGGAGTTCCGGCCCGTCACCGGCCCCGGCGAATTCATCGAGAAGGTCGCCGGCAAGCCGATCACCTTCGAGAACGGCGGCGTGCTGATCGCCAATCCGGACGGCAGCTTCGCCGGGAACTTCGACGGGGTCACGCCGACCGGCAGCTGGACCTTCACCGGCGGCCAGCTCTGCCGCGTCGTCACCGTCGGCTCGCAGGAGTTCCCGCGCGTCTGCAACCTGATCGAGGCCAGCGACGACGTCGTGCGCTTCCTCAATCCCGACGGGACGCTCAGTGCGGAGGCCAAGCTCGGCTGATCCGCGGCGCCGGAGGGCGCGACCATGACCATGACCGACGCCGAAGGCCCCCCCGCCCCGAACCACGCCGCCGAGCTCGCCCGGCGCCGCCGACACGAATTCGAGCGGATGGTCGACGAGAACGAACAGCGGATGTGGTACTTCAACCGCTACGGCGTCGGCCAGAACGAGTTCCCGCACGACACCGTCGCGATCCTCCTCAAATACGAGGAGAAGGCGCTGGACAAGGACTACGTCCCGACCGGCGAGGCGGCCGCCGAGTTCCGCGAGGCCACCTTCAAGGCCGCGCGCCTCCTCGGCGACCGGCGCCCGGACGCCATCGTCCGCTTCCGCCGCATCCAGCGCCGCGAGGAGAGCGTCCCGCTCCGCACGGCGCTGGTGGCCCTCGGCATCCTCGGTCTCGCGGTGGTGGCGCTGCACAGCTACTCAACCGCCCTCTCCCGCCAGCTCCAGTCGATGGAGACGCTGTTCGGCCGCTACGTCGAGGAGAGCGCCGCCTTCGCCCGGCCCGACGTGGATCTCGTGGCGACGCTGTCCTCGATGTGTCGGCTGACGCTGGAATACCACGCCGAGACGCGCCAGCTCGATCGCGTGCTCGTGTTCCACGACGGTCTCGGCCTCGCCGCGCCGTCGGAGCCGGGCGCTGCGGGCGACGACGCGGAGCCGTCCGTCCCCGG
>DATFKM010000097.1:0-3797 GCA_035268645.1 Paracoccaceae bacterium
CGCATGACCGACTACGCCGCCGCCCGCACCGCCATGGTGGACCGGCAGGTCCGCACCGCGGACGTGACGAGCTATCCGATCATCGACGCGATGCTGACCGTCCCGCGCGAGCGCTTCGCGCCGGCGGCCCTGCGGCCCGTCGCCTATGCCGGCGAGCACCTGACGCTCGCCCCGCGCCGGGTGCTGCTGGACCCGCGCACCTTCGCCAAGATGATCGACGCGGCGGATCCGGGCCCGGACGACCTCGTGCTCGATCTCGGTTGCGGGCTCGGCTACTCGACCGCGGTGCTGGCGAGGATGGCCGCGGCGGTCGTCGCGGTGGAGGAGGACGCGGCGATGGCGCGCTCGGCCGCGGCGACCCTGACCGAACTCGAGATCGACAACGCCGGGGTGATCGAGGCGCCGTTGGTCGACGGCGCGGCCGAACACGCACCCTACAACGTGATCCTGATCGAGGGCGGGGTCGAGGAGGTGCCGGAGGCGCTCCGGTCCCAGCTCCGCGAAGGCGGACGCATGGTGTTCGTGCGGATGGAGGGCGAATACGGCTGGTGCGAGCTCGTGACCCGCATCGGCGGGAGCCTCGCGCGCCGGCGCATGTTCGATGCCGCGGCCCCGGTGCTGCCGGGCTTCGAGCGGCAGGCCGCCTTCGAGTTCTGAGCCCGGACCGAGGCTTTCGGGCCGCGCTTCGGCGCGCGTCGCCCGGTCGCGACGCCGATCCGGACCATTTGACTTTGCGGGGCGCCGCCCGTGGGCTAGTTTCCGCCCCAGCGGAGCGCAAGTCTCCGGACGAGGCGGAACGGCGGGATCACGGGGCCGGGCCCCGACGGAGCGGATCATGGCGGATTCACGGACGAGGAGAGCGGCTGCGGTCGCGGTGGCGGCGCTGGTCTGCGGCGTGCTGGCGGGGCCGTCCGCGGCCGAGACGCTGGCCGACGCGCTCGTGAAGGCCTGGCGCAGCTCGCCGGATCTCATGGCCGGCCGGGCGCAGCTGCGCGCGCTGGACGAGCGGGAATTCCAGGCGCGGGCGGAGCGCTTCGGCACGGTCGACGCGGAGGGCTCCTACAGCTACACCAACCGCAGCGTCGCCGGGATCGGCGGCGCCAGCGCGACGGGTCGGAACCTGACGGCGAACCGGGACGACGCCGACCCTCTCTCGCTCGGGCTGACCGGCTCGATCCCGATCTACACCGGCGGCCGGATCGAGAACCGCTCGGAGGCCGCGGAGCGGGCGGTCCTCGGCGGGCGCGAGTTCCTCGTCTCGACCGAGCAGCAGGTGCTGCTGGACGCGGTGACGGCCTATGAGGACGTGCGGCGCGACATCGCTCTGGTGGAGGTCGCGCGCTCCAACGTGCGGGTGATCTCCGAGCAGCTGCGCGCCGCGCGCGACCGCTTCGAGGTCGGCGAGGTGACGCGCACCGACGTAAGCCAGGCGGAGGCGCGGCTCGCCGCCGCGCGCTCCACCCTCGCGGCGACGACGGGCGCGCTGGCGCGCTCGCGCCAGGCCTATCTCGCGGCGGTCGGCGAGCCGCCGGAGGACCTGCAGCCGCCGCCGCCGCTGCCGGAGCTGCCGGCGACGGAGGCCGAGGCGATCGCCCTCGCCGACGCGCGCCATCCCGACCTGCAGCGCGCACGGCTGGAGGTCGAGCGCGCGGAGGCGAACGTGAAGGTCGCGATCTCCGGGCTCCTGCCTCAGGTCTCGCTCGGCGCGGACGCCACCTACACCGACAGCACCCTGTTCATGGACGGGCGCGACAACGAGGGGGTGGACACGCGGATCGGGCTCAACGGTCGCGTGCCGCTGTGGACGGCCGGGCGCAATCCCTCCGCGGTGCGCGAGGCGCAGGCGCGGGTGGCCGAAGCGCAGGCCGACGTGCACGCGGTCGCGCGGACGATCCGCCGCAACGTCTCCAACGCCTGGTCGGGGCTGCAGGTCGCGCGGGCCTCGATCGTCGCGGCGCGCGAGCAGATCCGGGCCGCTCAGCTCGCCTTCGACGGCGTGCGCGAGGAGGCGACGCTGGGCGCGCGCACCACGCTCGACGTGCTCGACGCGGACCAGGAGCTGCAGCGCGCCCGCGCCGACCTGATCCAGGCGTTGCGCGACGAGTACGTGGCGGGCTATTCGCTGCTGTCGGCGGTGGGAAGCCTCACCGCGGAGCATCTCGGCCTCGCGGTCGAAGCGTACGATCCGGACGACTATCCGAACGAGGTCGCCCGGTCGCCTTACGAGTACCCCCGGGACGGGACCACGGAGTGGTCGACCCGTTGGCGGCCCTGAGCGCGGCGGCCGGGGGAGGGGGAGAGGACGTGTCATGAGCGAACGCGACGGCGGGGCCGACGGCTCGCGCGAGGGAGCCAAGGAGGACGTCCTCGCCTCGATCCGCAGGATCGTGGACGAAGAGGGCGGGACCGGCGGCGCGCCGGCCCGCCGCGACGGCGTCCTGGCCCTGAGCTCCGAGATGCGGATCGCGCCGGGTCGCGGCGCGCCGCCGCCACGCTCGGACGACGAGGAGGCGCCGCTGTCGCTGGGCCCGGCGATGCGCGTCGAGGCGGGCGGCGTGGCTCCGGAGGCGGCGGGGGCCGCCCGCACCACGTCGCTGCGCCGCGACAAGGCCGGCTCGCATGCGCCGGCGGACGCCGGGGCGCAGACGACCGGGGAGGCCGCTGCGAAACCCGAGGCGACGGAGCCCGCCGCGACCGACGCCGAAGCCCCCGAGCCCGCGGCGCTGCGGCGGACCGACACGCAGGCCGGCGAATCCGACGTGCCGCAGCGGCCCGAGGCCGGCGCGCCGGTGGCGATGCGGCGTCCGTCGCCTCCTCAGGATGAGGCGGCGGACGCCGCCGTCTCCAGGGCCGAGCTGCGCGCGATGGTGCGCGACGCGATCCGCGAGGAGCTTTCGGGCGAGCTCGGGGTGCGGGTGAGCTCCAACATCAAGCTTCTTGTCGAGCGCGAGGTGCGCAAGGCCATGGAGGCGTTGGAGGCCGAGGCCGAACGGGCGGAAGCGGATCCCTCGACGGAGCGCTGAGCCCGGTCGGGCGGCCGGGAGCCGAACGGCCGCCCCGCGCCCTCGGCGGATGCGGCCGTCCGCAGCGCTTCGTCATTCGGGCGGGCCGAGGCCGGCCCGGCCGGCATCAGGCCGCGAGGCGGGCGCAGAGCTCGGTGCGGCGGGGGCCGAAGCCGTTGAAGCGCGTCACCGTCGCCGTGCCGTAGGCGCCGAGGCCTTCGAAGATCAGCCAGTCGCCCTCGGCCAGCCCCTCGGGCAGCAGGGGCGCGCCAGGCAGCCGATCCATCGAGTCGCAAGTCGGACCGAACACCGTGCGGGGCGCCGCCTCGCCCGCGACGGGCGCGCCGTCCGGACGCACGGCGCGCACCGGCGGCAGCTCCCTGGTCAGCGGCGATTCGGCGAGCCCGCCGTAGACGCCGTCGTCGAGGAACACCGCGCCGTCCTCGCGCACGAGGCGGACCTGCGCCGCGAGCGCCATGGCGCCGGAGACGAGGCCGCGGCCGGGCTCGCAGACCAGCGCGGGCCGGCCCTCGGGGAACGCCTCGTCCACCGCTGTCCCGATGGTGGCGAAGAAGCGCGAGAGCGGCGGCGCGCCGGCCTCCGCGCCCGGGAAGCCGCCGCCGACGTTCAGGCGCGCGGGCGCGACCCCGGCCGCGCGGGCGATTCGGCCGGCGGCGAGGACGTAGGCGCGCCATGCCTCGGGATCGCGGCACTGCGTGCCCGGATGGAACGTGAGCGACGGCGTGAACCCGAGCCGCGCGGCCTCGGCCAGCAGGGTCACGGCCTCGGCCTCCG
>DATFKM010000098.1:0-4031 GCA_035268645.1 Paracoccaceae bacterium
CGTGTCAATTGACACGGTGTCAAGACAGAGGAGCGCGCCATGACCGCCGAAGCCCCGATCCCCTTCGCCTCGACCCCCCGCGACGCCGTCGCCGACGCGACGCCCGATCGCGCGCCCCGGCGGCCTCACGCCGCCGCCGAACCGGCCGGCGCCGGCCCGACCGCGCCGCGACCGCAGGGCGCCGGCCGGCGCGTCGTCGTGTTCGGAGCGACCGGAAGCCTCGGCCGCCACGTCGTGGCTGCGGCGCTGGAGGAGGGATGGGTGGTCCGAGCCGTGGCCCGGCGGCCGGAGCGCGGGCTGCCGCGCCATCCGCTGCTGGAGCCCTTCGCGGGCGACGCGCTGGACCCGGCGCGGGTCGAGGCCGCGGTCGCGGGCGCCGACGCGGTGATCTGCGTCCTCGGGGCCGGCCGGAAGGGCGGGCTGCGCGCGCCGGGCACGCGCAACATCATCGCGGGCATGGCGCGCCACGGCGTGCGCCGGCTGATCTGCGAATCGACCCTCGGCGTCGGCGACAGCCGGGCGAACCTGAACTTCCTCTGGCGGCGCATCATGTTCGGACTGCTGCTGCGCCCGGCCTTCCTCGACCACGAGGCGCAGGAGGCGGCGGTCCGCGCCTCGGACCTCGACTGGACGATCGTGCGGCCGGCGGCCTTCACCGACGGACCGGAGACGGGCGAGTTCCGCCACGGCTTCGGACCGGAGGCGGAGGGGCTGACGCTGAAGATCTCCCGCCGGGACGTGGCGCGCTTCATCCTCGCGCAGGTGGGCTCCGACGCCCATTGGCGGGCGGCGCCGGGCCTCTCCGGGTGACGGCGTGGCGGTTGCATCCCCGCGCGTCCGGGGCTAGGCGTCCGAGCCTTCCCGAAAGGAGGCCCCGCGATGCCCGCCCGCAGTCCCGAAGGCCGTCCGCCCTCGCAGCGCCAGCTCAAGGTCGGCGAGCTGGTGCGCCGCACGCTCTCGGACGTGCTGGCGCGCGGCGACGTGCACGACCCCGATCTGACGCGCTTCTCGATCACCGTGAGCGAGGTGAGGATGAGCCCGGACCTGCGGCAGGCCACGGTGTTCGCGCTGCCCCTCGGCGGGGAGGGCGAGGCCGAGGCGCTGGAGGCGCTGGAGCGGAACAAGGGCGAGCTGCGCCGCGCGGTGACGCGGGAGGTGAAGCTGAAGTTCTCGCCCGATCTGCGCTTCGTGCCCGACCGCAGCTTCGACCGGATGGACGCGACGCGCCGGCTGCTGGACAGCGCGCCGGTGCGCCGCGACGTCGACGACGAAGACTGAGGAGACAGGGATGGCGCGGCGGCGCAAGGGACGGCCCGTGACGGGCTGGCTGCTGATCGACAAGCCTTCGGGGATCGGCTCGACCGATGTCGTGAACCGGGCGCGCCGGGCGCTGGACGCGCGCAAGGCGGGTCATGCGGGGACGCTGGATCCGCTGGCGACCGGGCTGCTGGCGGTGGCGTTCGGGGAGGCGACCAAGACGATTCCCGCGGCCTCGGACGGGCGCAAGGGCTACCGCTTCAGCGTGCGCTGGGGCGAGGCGCGGGACACCGACGACGCCGAGGGCGCGGTCGTCGAGACCTCGGACGCGCGCCCTTCGGACGAGGCGATCCGCGCGGCGCTGCCGGCCTTCACCGGCGACATCATGCAGGTGCCGCCGGTCTATTCGGCGGTCAAGGTGCAGGGCGAGCGGGCCTACGACCTCGCCCGCGACGGCGAGACGCCGGAGCTGGCGGCGCGGCCGCTGTTCGTGGAGCGGCTGGAGCTGGTCGGGCGGCCCGATCCGGACCACGCCGCGTTCGAGATGGTGTGCGGGCGCGGGGGTTACGTGCGCGCGATCGCGCGCGATCTGGGGCGGGCGCTGGGCTCGCCGGCGCATGTCGGCGCGCTGCGGCGGATCTTCGCGGACCCCTTCGACGTGAGCGAGGCCGTGCCGCTGGAGACGCTGGAGGACCCGGCGGCGACGGAGGCGGCGCTGCGGCCGCTGGAGTCGGGCCTCGCCGGGCTGCCCGAGGTGCGGGTCTCCGAGCTCGGCGCGGCGGCGATCCGGCAGGGGCGGCCGGGCGAGGCGACGCTGGCGCCGGCGGACATCGTCTGGGGCGAGGAGGCCTGGGCTTCCCGCGACGGGCGGGCCGTGGCGCTGGGGCGCTGGACGGGCGGAGCGCTGACCCCGTCGCGGGTGTTTCCGGCGGCCTGAGCGGCGCCGCGCAGGCCTCCCTTGCCTTTGCGGACGATCCGCGCCATAGGGCGCGTTCCGTCGCTCCGACTTCGCTGGACGACATCCCGGCGGCGGCCGGAGGACGGGACGGGCCTGCGCCCGTCGTGGAACCCCAGGCTGATGGAGGCCCCCGATGTCGATCACGCCGGCTCGCAAGGAAGAGCTCATCAAGGAATTCGCCGCCCAGGAGGGCGACACCGGCTCCCCCGAGGTGCAGGTGGCCATCCTGACGGAGCGGATCACCAATCTGACCGAGCACTTCAAGACCCACAAGAAGGACAACCACTCCCGCCGCGGACTGCTCAAGATGGTGTCGCAGCGGCGCAAGCTGCTCGACTACGTCAAGGCGCGCGAGGAGGATCGCTACCGGGCGCTGATCCAGCGGCTCGGCATCCGTCGCTGACGGCGGTTTCCGGGGGGCGCGGGCCGTAGGGTCCGCGCCCCCCGCGCTTGCGAGAGGCGCCCCCCGGCGGCGGGGCGTCCGGCCGAGGCTTCGGCCCCGCGACGGGGCCGGGAGCGCCGCCCCCGGGCAAGCGCGGTGAGCGCCGAGGCCCGGGCGACCGTCCGTTCGTTTCCGCCCCCGGCCCCGGGTCGAAGCGAGAGCGTGCGAAGCAGGAAGGGGCCCGTCCCGAAAGGGGACGCATCGCGGCCGCCGTCATCCGGGCGGCGGGCCGCCGGAAGGAAACGGAATGTTCGACATCACGAAGAAATCGATCGAGTGGGCCGGCGAGACGCTGACGCTCGAGACCGGGCGCGTGGCCCGGCAGGCCGACGGCGCGGTGCTGGCGACGCTCGGCGAGACGTCGGTGCTGGCGGCGGTGACGTTCGAGAAGAAGCCCAAGGAGGGCTTGGACTTCTTCCCGCTGACCGTCCACTACCAGGAGAGGTACTACGCGGCCGGAAAGATCCCGGGCGGCTTCTTCAAGCGCGAGGCGCGGCCGTCCGAGAAGGAGACGCTGACCTCGCGTCTGATCGACCGGCCGATCCGGCCGCTGTTCGTGGACGGCTTCAAGCACGAGACGCAGGTCGTCTGCACGGTGCTGAGCCATGACCTCGAGAACGATCCGGACGTCGTCGCGATGATCGCGGCCTCCGCCGCGCTGACGCTGTCGGGCGTGCCGTTCCGCGGGCCGATCGGCGCGGCGCGGGTGGGCTTCGTGGACGGGAACTACGTCCTGAACCCGGCCGTCGAGGACATGAACAAGCTCAACGAGAAGCCGGACCAGCGGCTCAACCTGATCGTCGCGGGCACCAAGGACGCGGTGATGATGGTCGAGTCGGAGGCCTACGAGCTCTCCGAGGAGGAGATGCTGGGCGCCGTGACCTTCGGGCACGAGCAGATGCAGCCGGTGATCGACCTGATCGTCGGGCTGGCGGAGGACGCGGCGAAGGAGCCGTTCGACTTCCGGCCGCCGGACAACTCGGCCCTCTACGCCAAGGTCAAGGTCGCCGGCGAGGCCGCGATGCGCGACGCCTTCGCGATCCGCGACAAGCAGGAGCGTCAGACCGCGATCGCGGCGGCGCGCGAGCTGGTGGTGGAGAAGCTCGACGAGGCCGACCGCGAGAACGGCTCGGCGCTGAAGGCCTGCCTGAAGCAGCTCGAGTCCGAGGTGCTTCGGGGCGACATCATCTCCGGCGGCACGCGGATCGACGGGCGCGACCTGAAGACGGTGCGGCCGATCCTCTCGGAGGTGGGCGTCCTGCCGCGCACGCACGGCTCCTCGCTGTTCACGCGGGGCGAGACGCAGGCGCTGGTGGTCACGACGCTCGGCACCGGCGACGACGAGCAGATCGTCGACGCGCTCGAGGGCGGCTG
>DATFKM010000099.1:0-3383 GCA_035268645.1 Paracoccaceae bacterium
CCTCCGTCGTCTCGGCCACCTCGCGCGCGGCGGCGGCGATGGCGTCGGCGGTGCGGGTGCGCGTCTCGGGGCGCAGCAGCTCCATCGAGCGGCGATAGGCGGGGTCGGCCTCCACCGCCTCCGCGACGGCGTTCATGGTCCGCACGGCCTCCACCGGGAACTCGCCGGCGGCGGATTCGGCCGAGAGCATGACCGCGTCGGCGCCGTCGTAGATGGCGTTGGCGACGTCCGAGACCTCGGCCCGGGTCGGCACCGGGCTCGCGATCATGCTCTCGAGCATCTGGGTGGCGACGATCACCGGCTTGCCGGCGCGGTGCGCGTCGGCGATCAGACGGCGCTGCACCACGGGCACGGAGGTTATCGGCATCTCGACGCCCAGATCGCCGCGCGCGACCATCAGGGCGTCGGCCTCGGCGAGGATGGCGTCGATCGCCTCGACGGCGGTCGGCTTCTCGATCTTGGCGACGAGGGCGGCGCGACCGGCGGCGAGGCCGCGCGCCTCCGCCACGTCGTCCGGGCGCTGCACGAAGGAGAGGCCGAGCCAGTCGATGCCGAGGCCGCAGACGAAGTCGAGGTCGCGCCGGTCCTTCTCGGTCAGCGCCGGGATCGGCAGCACCACGTCCGGCAGGTTCACGCCCTTGCGGTCCGAGATGCGGCCGCCGACGAGCACCTCGCAGTCGGCGCGCTCGCCGTCGGCCTCCAGCACGCGAAGGCGGATCTGGCCGTCGTTGACCAGCAGGCTGGCGCCCGGGGCGATCGCCGCGAAGATCTCCGGATGCGGCAGCGGCGCGCGCGTCGCGTCTCCCGGCGTCTCGGAGAGATCCAGCCGGAAGCGGGCGCCGGTCTCGAGGTCGGCGCCGCCGCCCTCGAAGGTCCCGACGCGCAGCTTCGGGCCCTGAAGGTCGGCGAGCACGGCGATGGGGCGGTCCATCTCGTGCTCCACCTCGCGGATCAGGCGATGGCGGGCGCGGATGTCGTCATGCGTGCCGTGGCTCATGTTGAGGCGGAAGACGTCGGCTCCGGCCTCGAACAGCGCGCGGATCATGGCGCGGTCGGAGGAGGCTGGGCCGAGGGTGGCGACGATCTTGACGTTGCGCAGGCGACGCATGATGGCTCCGTGCGGGTTCGGTGCAGGCTTCGCGGGACTCTTAGACGAGGCGCGCGGCGATGTCGCGGGGGCAAGGGGGAGTTCGGGCGGGGCCGATGCGCGCGCAAGCGCGCGAGGGCCCGGCCGGGCCCCCCTTGCCCGCGCCCGCGCTCGGGGTCATGTTGCGCCGCCATGGCGGGCGGCGGGCGCCGCCCGCGGCCCGCGAGACCCCCGGAGCCTTGCGCCCATGCCCTCCATGCCCGCCTTCGAGCTGGTGCGACCCGATGGCGACCCCGCCGTGCTGGTGCTCTGCGACCACGCCTCGAACGCGGTGCCGCGGGAGGTCGCCGGCGGCGATCTGGGGCTGCCGCCCGAGGACATGGCGCGACACATCGCCTGGGACGTGGGCGCGCGGGGCGTGACGCTGGCGCTTGCCGAGCGGCTGGGCTGCCCTGCCGTGCTCTCGACCTTCTCGCGCCTCGTGATCGATCCGAACCGAGGCGAGGACGATCCGACGTTGGTGATGAAGCTCTATGACGGCTCGGTGATCCCGGGAAACCGGGAGGTCGACGGCGGGGAAGTGGCGAACCGCCTCGCCATGTGGCACCGCCCCTACCACCGCGCCGTGCGCGAGGCGCTGGACCGGGCCGAGGCGCGCGGCGTGCCCCCCGCCCTGGTCTCGATCCACTCCTTCACGCCGCGCCTGCGGCGACGGCCGCCGCGGCCCTGGCATGTCGGCGTGCTCTGGGACGAGGACGGGCGGCTGGCGACGCCGCTGATCTCGCGGCTGCGCGCCGAGCCGGATCTGGTGGTGGGCGACAACGAGCCCTATTCGGGACGCCTGAAGGGCGACTGCATGTGGACGCACGGCACGCGTCGCGGCCTGCCCCACGCCTTGATCGAGGTGCGCAACGACCTGATCTCGGACGAGGCGGGGCGCCGCGCCTGGGGGGCGCGGCTGGCCGACGCCGTGAGCGACGCGCTCGCCGCGATGCGGCGGGCGGCCTGAAACAGGAGGACGGCATGGACCGGATCGACGAGGCGACGCGGACCGAGATCGAGGCGGCGGTGTTCCGGCGCCTGCGCGACCATCTGCGCGAGCGCACCGACGTGCAGAACATAGACATGATGAATCTGGCCGGCTTCTGCCGCAACTGCCTCTCGCGCTGGTATCAGGAGGCCGCGGTCGAACGGGGCCTCGAGATGTCGAAGGACGAGGGCCGCGAAACCGTCTACGGCATGCCCTACGACGCGTGGCGCGAAAGACACCAGACCGAGGCGAGCGAGACCCAGAAGGCCGCTTTCGCCGCCCAGCCGAAGGACCACTGAGATGGCGATGACGGAGCCCGAGGACGATTTCTCGCAGACCCAGGTCTCGGCCGCGCAGCTGCGCGCGATCGTCGAGCGGATCGAGCGGCTGGAGGAGGAGAAGAAGGCCGTCGCGGCTCAGATCAAGGAGGTCTACGACGAGGCCAAGGGCAACGGGTACGACGTCAAGACGCTGCGGAAGATCGTGCAGATCCGCAAGAAGAAGCCCGAGGAGCGCACGGAGGAGGAGGCGATGCTGGACCTCTACATGCATGCGCTGGGGATGCTGCCCGGAAGCTGAAGCCGTTTGACGGCGGCCGGGGGCGCGGCCATCCTCGCCCGCAGAGGGTCGGAGGGTGAGGCATGCTGAGCTTCGGCGAAGCCGAGATCGAGGCGCTGACGGCGGACGCCGACGCGGCCTGGGCGGAGACGGTGGCGGGACGAATCACGGAGGCGGGACTCCGCTGCGCGCCGGAGACGGCGCGCGCGGCCGTGGCCGAGGCGCGGGCGATCGGCGCATCGGCCCCGCGCTCCGCCGCCGCGCTGGCGGCGGTGGCGGCGGCGGGCGGCCTCGGCGCCGCCGGGCCGCTTCTGAGCGCGGAGGGAATCCCGGCGGACCGGCGGGTGGAGATGCTGGCGGCGCTGGCGGTGGACGAGGCGGCGCCGGAGCCCGCGCGCGGCGACGACCTCTTCGCCCGGGCGGCGCGGGTCGACGCCGCGCTCTCGGCCGTCGGGATCGAGGGCGACCGCGCGGCGGCGCTCGCCGAGGCGCTGGCCGGCTTCGCCGAGGACGCGCCGGCGCCGCCCGTCGCCGTGGCTGGCCCGGCGCCCGAGCCCCCCGCTCCCCCCGAGGAGGCGTCGCCGGAGGCGCTGGCCGCCCTCGTGGAGGAGGTGGAGGCGCGGCGCGCGGCGCTGGCGGCGGACGCGCGCGCGCTGCTGGAGGCGGGGCGCGGCGGGCGGCCCGGCCTCGGCAGCTTCGCCGGCCGGC
>DATFKM010000100.1:0-10089 GCA_035268645.1 Paracoccaceae bacterium
TTCGGCGGTCGATCTGGCGGCGGCGGGGTTCCGCGGGCCGCACGACATGATCGACGGGCTGCACGGCTATCTGAAGCTGATCGAGGGCGGCAGCTACGACCTCGACCGGATCCGCCCCTTGATCGGGACCGAGTGGCAGATCGCGAAGCTGGCGCACAAGCCCTTCCCCGCCGGCCGGCTGACGCACGGCGTGGTCGACGCGCTGATGCAGCTCACGAAACGCCACGGCTTCGGCGCGGCGGACGTGGCGCGGATCGACGGGCGGGTGCCTCCGCTGGTGATGAACCTGGTCGGGCGGCCCGACAAGCCGGCGCCGGAGCCGAACTACGCCAAGCTCTGCCTCGCCTACGTCGCCGGGGCCTACATGGTGCGCGGTCAGGTGGACGTGCCGGAATTCGCCGACGCCGGCGTGCTCTCGAACCCCGCGATCCACGAGGTGGCGGGCAAGGTGCATCTCGAGCTCGACGGCAACCCGGACGAGAACGCGCTGGCGCCGCAGTGGTTCAAGGTGACGCTGACCGACGGGACCGAGCACGAGATCACGCTGCCCCAGGTCTACGGCCATCCCGACGTGCCGCTGAGCGCCGAGGAGAACGCGGCGAAGTTCCGCCGCTGCGTCGGCTACGGCCGCGCGCCGATGCCGGCGGGCCAGGCGGCGCGGCTGGAGGCGGCGGTGGCGGAGGTGGAGACCCTCTCCGACGCGGCGCGGCTGGCGGCGCTGACGGTGGTGACGGGGGCGCGCGGCAAGGCTGCGTGAAACGCCCCGGCGCGGAACGCGATTTGTCCGGACAAGAGCGCCGGATTTGTCCGGACAACCTTGACACCCGCGCAGGCGGGACCGAAGCTCGCCTTGTGTGACGGGGCGAAGGCCCGCCCCGATCCGAAAAGGGAGACACGGCGTATGGCGGGCACGGTCGTCCAGGTCGGCGAGAACCGGTTCCGGGAGCGTTTCGGGCGTTACTTCGAGGATTTCGAGGTCGGGCACATCTACGAACACCGCCCCGGCCGCACCATCACCGAGACCGACAACACCTGGTTCACGCTGCTGACGATGAACACGCATCCGATGCATTTCGACGAGGAGTACGCCAGGCACTCCGAGTTCGGGCGCACCATCGTCTGCTCGCCCTTCACCGTGGCGCTGATGGTCGGCATGAGCGTCACCGACGTCAGCCAGAAGGCGATCGCCAATCTCGGCTGGTCCGACATCAAGCTGACCCATCCCCTCTTCGCCGGGGACACGCTGACGGCGGAGTCCGAGGTGCTGGCCAAGCGCGAGTCGAAATCCCGCCCCAACGCCGGTCTCGCCACCGTCGCGACGCGCGGCTTCAACCAGGACGGCACGCTGGTCTGCTCGTTCGAGCGGACGATCCTGGTGGCGAGGCGCGGCTTCGAGAACGAGGACGCGGCCGGATACTGAGCCGAGGGAGGCCAGAGACATGAACGCCCATTCGCAGATCCCCGAGGACGACCAGGCGCTGCTCGACGGCATCGAGAAATGGCTGGAGCGCGACGTGCGCCCCCACGTCCTGCGCCTCGAGCACGCCGACGAATGGCCGGCGGAGATGGTCGCGCAGATGGCCGAGATGGGCCTGTTCGGCGCGACGATCCCGACGGAATACGGCGGCCTCGGCCTCTCGGCGACGACCTACGCGCGCATCGTCGAGAAGATCGCCGAGACCTGGATGAGCCTCACGGGCATCTTCAACTCCCACCTCATCATGGCGGCCTGCGTGACGCGGATGGGGACGGAGGAGCAGAAGCGGAAGTATCTGCCGAAGTTCGCCAGCGGAGAGATGCGCGGCGGCCTCGCGCTGACCGAGCCGGACTGCGGCACGGACCTTCAGGCGATCCGCACGCGGGCGGCGAAGAAGGGCAACGGCTACGTCGTCAACGGCACCAAGACCTGGATCTCCAACGGCATCCACGGCCAGTGCTTCGCGCTTCTGGTCAAGACCGACCCGGAGGCGGAGCCGCGCCACAAGGGCATGTCGATGTTCATCGCCGAGAAGGGCGAGGGCTTCGGCGTCTCGAAGAAACTGGAGAAGCTCGGCTACAAGGGCATCGACAGCGCAGAGCTGGTGTTCGACGACTACCAGATCGGGGCCGAGAACCTGCTCGGCGGCGTCGAGGGCAAGGGGATGCAGGCGGCGCTCGGGGGGCTCGAGCTCGGCCGCATCAACATCGCCGCGCGGGGCTGCGGGCTGGCCTCGGCAGCGCTCAACGACAGCGTGCGCTACGCCCAGCAGCGCAAGACCTTCGGCAAGCCGATCGGCCAGCACCAGGCGATCCAGCTCAAGCTGGGCGAGATGGCGACCCGCGTGCAGGCCGCGCGCCTGCTGACCTATGACGCCGCGCGCGCCTACGACACCGGCGAGCGCTGCGACATGGAGGCGGGGATGGCGAAGTACTTCGCCTCGGAGGCCGCGGTGGAGAACTCCCTCGAGGCCATGCGCATCCACGGCGGCTACGGCTACTCCAAGGAATACCACGTCGAGCGCTACTTCCGCGACGCGCCGCTGATGTGCATCGGCGAGGGCACCAACGAGATCCAGCGCATGATCATCGCCAAGCAGATGATGGAGCGGAACCCGGCATGATCGGGGGGGCCTCCTGATGGATCTCGGCCTGACGGGCCGCAAGGCGCTGGTCACCGGCGCCTCCAAGGGCATCGGATACGCCTGCGCGCTGGAGCTGGCGCGCGAGGGGATGGACGTCACCCTCGTCGCGCGCGGCGAGGCGGATCTGGAGACGGCGGCGACCGCCATCGCGGCGCAGACGGGGCGGAAGGTGCACGCCTACGCCGCGGACCTGACGGCGCCGGGCGCGCCCGACGCCGCGGTCGCCTTCCATTGCGCGCGGCATGGCGGGCTCGACGTGCTGGTGAACAACGCCGGCGGCGCCGCCTCCGGCGACTTCTTCGAGCTGACGGACGCGCAGTGGGAGGAGAGCTTCGCGCTGAAGTTCCACGGCTACGTGCGGACGTGCCGCGCGGCCTTCCCGCATCTGGAGCAGTCCGGCCACGGCGTCATCGTCAACAACGTCGGCGCCGCGGCGAAGCAGCCGAAGCCGGGCTTCCTGATCGGCGGCGCGATCAACGCCGCGCTCAACAACGTCACCAAGGGCCTCGCCGAGATCGGCGGGCCGCGCGGGGTGCGCGTGGTCTCGATGAATTCCGGCCCGGTGCGCGTGGAGCGCATGGAGAAAGGGCTGATCGAGGGCGCGGAGGCGGCGGGGATCGACGTCGAGGCCTACGCCGCGAAGCGCGCGCGGGAGGTGTTCGGCATGACCCGCTACGCCCTGCCCGAGGACATGGGCGCCTTCTGCGCCTTCCTCGCCTCGGACCGCGCGGTGCACGTCCACGGCGCCAATCTCTTCATAGACGGCGGTCAGACCAAGGAGGTCTGACCCCTCGCCGGCCGAGCCCGCGGGGACAAGCGGGCCGGCCCTCACCAGCAAGGAGGCTGACCCGATGTTCCTTCGCTCGCTCACGCTCGCCGGCGCGCTCGCCGCCGGCGCCGCCCTGCCCGCCGCCGCCCAGGTCGAATGGGACGTCGCGATCCCCTGGGGCGCGACGGAGTTCCACACCGTCAACGCCCAGACCTTCGCCGACGCGGTGAAGGAGGCGACGGACGGCGCGGTGACCATGACCATACACCCGGGCGGCTCGCTCGGCATCCGGGCCAACGAGTCGCTCCGCGCCGTCGAGGACGGCGCCGTGCCGATGGCGGAGTTCGCGCTGTTCCAGAACGTGGGCGACCTGCCGCTGCTCGGCATCGAATCGATCCCGTTCCTGATCGAGGACTACGAAGAGCTGAAGGTGATGCACGAGCTGGTTCGCCCGACCTGGGAGGCGCAGCTGGCCGAGCGCAACCAGAAGGCGCTCTACATGGTGCCGTGGCCGTCCCAGAACTTCTTCACCAAGGAGCCGGTGGAGACGCTGGCCGACCTCGAGGGGATGCGGTTCCGCACCTACGACGCCAACACGGCGACGATGATCTCCAATCTCGGCGCCGTGCCGCTTCAGATGAACAACGCCGACATCCTGCCGGCGCTGGCGACCGGCAAGCTCGACGCGGTGATGACGTCGGGCTCGACGGCGGTGGCGCAGAAGTACTGGGAGTTCCTGAACCACACCTACAACACCAACCATCTCTGGGCGTCGAACGCGCTGGTCGTCGGTCTCGACTATTGGGAGGAGCTGACGCCGGAGCAGCAGGAGACCGTCGAGCGCATCGCCGCCGAGATGGAGCCGGGCTTCTGGGCGGTCTCCGAGGCCGAGCACGCCAAGCGCATGGCCCAGCTCGAGGAGAACGGGATGACGGTCCAGGCGCCCTCGCCCGAACTCGCCGCGGCGATGCGCGAGGCGACGGCTGACGCGGCGGACGCCTTCGCCGAGCGCGTGCCGGGATCGGCCGAGATCATCGAGGCGTTCGAGGCCCGCACCGGCGGCTCCTGAACCGCGCCGCGCCCCTCTTCGGGGGGGGCGCGGACCTCGGGGGGGCAAGCCCCCCGCTCGGCCCGCGCGCGGCCGGGCCGAGAGGCCCTGCCGCCGCCCCGCCCCAGCCGTTCCGCACGGAGGGGCGGAGCGATCCGCCACGCCGTCGCCGTCGCCTTCGTCCGAGCGTCGTCCGTCGTCCGTCGTCCGTCGTCCGAGAGGAGCCCATGCGCCCGTTGCTCCGCGTCATCGACGCCCTGAACGCCGGCGGCGCCGCCGTCGCCGCGCTCTCCTGTCTCGCGCTTGCGGTGATGCTGATCGTCGAGGTGATCGCGACCAGCTTCCTCGCCTGGTCGCAGCCCTGGGCGGTGGAGTACGCGGCCTATCTCCTGTGCGCGACGCTCTTCGCCGGCTCCGGCTGGACGCTGCGCCAAGGCGGACACATCCGGGTCACGCTGCTGACCCAGACGCTGCCCGAGGGGGCGCGGCGCCTCGCGGACCTGATCGGCACGGTCTTCGCCATCGGGGTCGCGTCCTTCATGACCTGGGCTTCGGCGGAGAACGCGCTGCGCAGCTTCGAGCGCGGCTCGGTCAGCTACTACCCCTCGCGCACGCCGCTGGCGTTCCCGCAGTCGGTGCTGGCGCTCGGGCTTCTGCTGCTGACGCTGGCGCTGCTGGCGCGCGCGATCCGCCTCGCGCTCGACGAGCCGCCCGAGGCCGGGCCCGCCGCTCCCCGGCCCGGCGAGGACGCCGCGACGGGCGCGCGCGAGGGGACCGCGCCGTGAGCGCGCCGCTCGCCGTCATCTCGGTCATGTTGGCGCTGACGCTGGCGGGCGGCGTCTGGGTCGGCTTCGCGCTGCTGGCGACGGGATGGATCTCGCTCGAGCTGTTCGTGAACATGCGGGTCGAGCGGTTCCTCGCCGGCGACCTCTGGGGCACGGCCACGGCGATCGAGCTGGTGACGCTCCCCCTCTTCATCCTGATGGGGGAGATCCTGTTCCACACGCGGCTGTCGGAGAACCTCTTCGCCGGGCTCGCCCCCTTCGTGCGGCGGCTGCCGGGGCGGCTGATGCACGTCAACGTGCTGGGCTGCACGCTGTTCGCCGCGGTCTCGGGCTCCTCGGCGGCCACCACGGCCACCGTCGGGCGGATCACGCTGAAGGAGCTGGAGGCGCGCGGCTACGACAAGGTGTTCGCGGCCGGCGCGCTGGCGGGCTCGGGCACGATGGGCTTCCTGATCCCGCCCTCGATCCCGCTGATCGTCTACGGCGTGCTGGCGGAGGTCTCGATCCTCGACCTCTTCGTCGCGGGCATCGGGCCGGGGCTGATCCTCGCGGTGCTGTTCATGGGCTGGATCGGGACCGTCGCCCTGATCTCGCCGCGCTCGGTGCCGCCGGCGGAGCCGCGCACGAGTTGGGGCCAGAAGGGGCGCGCCCTGCTCAAGCTGCTGCCGGTGACGGCGCTGATCGGCTTCGTCGTGGGCTCGATGTACGCCGGCTTCGCCAGCGTGACCGAGGCGGCGGCGGTCGGCGTCCTCGGCGCGGCGATCCTGGCGCTGCTCGAGGGGCAGCTCACCTTCCGCATGATGAAGGGCGCGCTGCTCGGCGCGGTGCGCACCTGCTCGATGATCGGGCTGATCATCGCGGGGGCGCTGTTCCTCTCGAAGGCGATGGCGCGGCTCGGCATTCCGACCGAGGTGGCGCAGGGGATCGAGGCGATGGGCCTCTCGCCCGTCGCGCTGATCCTGCTCCTGATGCTGTTCTACCTGCTGCTCGGCTGCTTCATCGACGGGCTCTCGACCATCGTGATGACGCTGCCGGTGACGCTGCCGCTGGTGGTGGCGGCGGGATTCGATCCGGTCTGGTTCGGCATCTTCCTGATCGTCACGATCGAGATGGCGCAGATCACGCCGCCGATCGGCTTCAACCTCTTCGTGATCAAGGGACTGACGGGCCTGCCGATCGGCGCGCTGGCGCGGAGCGCGGCGCCGTTCTGCGGGATCCTCGTCCTGCTGGTGCTGCTGCTGCTGGCCTTCCCGGGGATCGCGCTCTGGCTGCCGGAGACGATGAGGTGACGGAACGCTTCGCCGACGGCGCGCTGGCGCTGGAGATCGCGGACGGGTTGGCGACGCTGTCGATCGACCGGCCGGACGCCCGCAACGCCCTGACGGCGGCCTGCTGGCGGGCGCTGCCGGAGATCGCCGCGCGGCTCGGCGCCGACGACGCGGTGCGGGGCGTGCTGGTCCGGGGCGCCGGGGAGCGGGCCTTCTCCGGCGGCGCGGACATCCCGGAGTTCCCGAAGGTCTACGCCGACGCCGCCTCCGCCCGCGCCTACAACGACGCGGTGCGCGCCGGACAGGACGCGGTTGCGCGGCTGGAGAAGCCGGTGGTGGCGGCGGTGTTCGGCGCCTGCGTCGGGGGCGGCTGCGGCCTCGCGCTCGCCTGCGACCTGCGCTTCGCGGCGGAGGGCGCGCGCTTCGGCATTCCGCCCGCGAAGCTCGGCGCGGCGTATTCCTTCGCGGACACGAAGCAGCTGGTGGAGCTGGTCGGGCCGGCGCGGGCAAAGGACGTGCTCTTCTCCGGCCGCCTGCTGCCGGCGGAGGAGGCGCTGCGCATCGGCCTCTGCGACCGGGTGCTGCCGGCCGAGGACCTGATCGCCGTGACCGAGGCCTATCTGAAGGAGCTCGCCGGCCTCTCCGCCGTCTCGGTCCGCACGGCCAAGCGCATGGTCCGCGCCGTGCAGGACGGCGCCGAGGCCGAGACGCCGGCGCTGCGCGCCCTCTTCGACGCCGCCTTCGCGGCCGAGGACTTCGCGGAAGGCTACGCGGCCTTCCTCGAGAAGCGCCCGCCGCGCTTTCCCTGACGCCGGGGCCGCTCCCGCAGGGCCGGTGCACGAACGCCGCGCCCACCGGCCCGGGAAACCGCTTGGCGGCCGCCTCCGCGTCGGCCATGCTTTCAGAGCCGGAACAGAGGACGCCGCCGCATGATCCGCCCAGCCGCCTTCGCCGCCACCCTCGCGCTCGGCCTCGCCCCGGGCCGACCCATGGCGGCGGACGTCGCCAGCGGCGCGCTCGACGGCATGACCTTCGTCGCGACGATCACGGTCGACGCCTACGACGCCCCCTTCCCCGACCGGCAGATCTTCGATGAGGGCACGTTCCTCTCCGAAGAATGCCAGCGCCGGTGCGATTTCGGCCGCGTCCCCTACCACACCCGGCGCGAGGGCGACGCGATCGCCTTCGTCGCCGAGATGCGCTGCGCCGACGCCCCGCACCACGTCCGCTGGGAGGGCCGCGTCACCGACGGCCGCATCGAGGGGACCGCGGTCTGGACCGTCGAGCGCTTCTACTGGACCGTCGTGCGCCACGCGACGTTCTCCGGCGTCCTCGCGCCGGAGGCGCGGGCCGCGGCCGAATGAGCGCCTCGGGAATCGTCCTCCGCATCGCCGTGCTGATCGCCGCCGTGCTGATCGCGGCGCGCATCACGGCGGAGTTCCGCGAGTCCCTCGACTTCGTGGTCATGCCCCACAACGAGATCGCCGTGCACCGCTCGATCATGCTGGCGACGGCGGCCTTCATCGTGCTGCTCGCCATTCCCTTCGTGCCGGGGGCGGAGATCGGGCTGACCATGCTGGCGGTGTTCGGCCCGCCCATCGCGCCCCTCGTCTACGCCGCCACCGTGATCGCGCTGACGCTCTCGTTCCTCGTCGGGCGCCTGTTGCCCCCGTCCGTCGTCGCCGGGGGGCTGCGCGCCCTGCGCCTCGCCCGCGCCGCCGAGGCGGTGGAGACCGCCGCCCCCCTGCCGCGGGAGGCGCGCCTCGCCCGCCTCATGCAGGGCGGCGCGCCCTGGCTGCTGCGCCTCGCCACGCGCTTCCGCTACGTCGCGATCCTGATCGCCATCAACGTGCCCGGCAACTTCCTGATCGGAGGCGGTGGCGGCATCGCGCTGATGGCAGGCATGAGCGGCCTCTTCGCCCCGCTGCCCTTCGTGCTGACCGTGGCCCTCGCGGTGGCGCCGGTCCCGCTCGCCATCCACCTCTTCGGCGGCTGACGCGGCGGCCGCGGGGGCGGAGGCCCCCGGCTGCCGCTCCGCACCCCGAGGCGACCCGCCCGCGGCGCCGGCCGCGCCCTTTCCACGCCCCCGGAGGGCCGCGCCATGTGCTTCTCGGCCACAGTCAGCTTCGCCGCCGCCGGCGTGCTCGTCGTGGCCGGGGGCGCCGCGCTGCACAGGGCGCGGCGTCTGCGTCTCGGCGCCGGCATGACCGCCTTCGCCGCCTTCCCGCTCCTGTTCGGCGTCCAGCAGGGGATCGAGGGGCTGGTCTGGCTGGTCGTCGACGGCGTGCTGCCGCCGGTCTGGGAGCCCTGGACGACGGCCGCCTTCCTGTTCTTCGCGCTCTTTCTCTGGCCCGTCGCCGGCCCCGTCGTCGGCTGGATGCTGGAGACGGGTCCCGGCCGGCGCCACGCCTTCGCCGCCGTCGCCGCCGCCGGCGTCGCGCTCGGCATCTATCTCTTCGGCAAGGCGCTGGCGAACCCGGTCCCGCCCTCGGCGGGCGCGGCCTATGGCGGGCACCTGCTCTACCTCTTCGGTCTGCGCTTCCCGCTCGGGATCGAGTTCTTCTACTTCCTGGTGGCCGGCGCCGCGATGGTCGGCTCGTCGAACCCCGACGCCCGGCTCTTCGGCTGGGGGCTCGCGGTCTCCTTCCTCGCCACGGCGCTGCTCTGGGATCCGGCGGTGCTGCCCTCGGTCTGGTGCTTCTTCGCCGCGATCTGCAGCCTGATCGCGGTGCGCGCCGTGGCCCGCGCCGACCGCCGGCGCGGCGGCGTCCCCGCGCCCTGACGCCTCGCGCGAACGGGGACGAGCCGGCGGCGTCCGGATCCGCTGCCGCATGCCATATGGAATGCACTCCGAGTTCGTTCGACAGGGTGCGATCGCCCCCGCTCACGCGTGAGCGGGGGCGGAGCGGGCGTCAGGCCGCGGCCAGGTCCCGGGCGGCGCGGGCGTCCTCGCCCGCAGCCTTCTGGCTCTCGTTCAGCGCCGTGGTCAGGATCGCCGAGGTGAGCAGGATCACCGCCAGCGCCCCGGAATAGAAGATCTCGGCCGAGCGGCGCGGGTCCGTCTCGAACTGGCCGAACAGCACGTAGGCCTCGGTCAGCGCCAGCACGAGGATCAGCGGCCCGGCGCAGGTCAGGTCGCGGAACACGAGGAACTGCTTGATGTTCACGCGGTCCTGCGCGGTGGTGGAGCGGCTGAACAGAAGCCCGTAGTTCAGCGCGGCATAGGCGAACACCGGCACGCTCGAGAACAGGTACGACAGCGCGTCGAACGTGATCAGGATCTCGGCGCTCGTCGGCGGGATGCTGTCCAGGTACTGATCGTTCTTGATCAGCTTCACCAGCATCATCAGCAGCACCAGAACCGAGCCGCCGATGATCACCTGGTTCAGCCGCCGGAACGTCGGCTGCTGATCCATGTTCACCCGCGCAGGCATCTCGGTGTTCTCGTAGAGCAGGAACAGGAACGAGACGATCTTGCAGGCCGACACGAAGGCCACGAGATCGGGCTGCGGCACGAAGTTCCGCGCGATCAGGATCGCCGCCAGATAGGCGACGATCACCACGCCGAGGTCTCGGCCCACCTTGCGGAGGATCCGGT
>DATFKM010000101.1:0-5638 GCA_035268645.1 Paracoccaceae bacterium
CGACGCGCCGCGCACGCCGGGCGCCGGGCCTCATGCCGTCTTCCATCCTTCGTTCAGCCCTCCACCATCGCCTCGGCCTTGGCGAGGTCCACCGAGACCAGCTGGCTCACGCCCCGCTCCGCCATCGTCACTCCGAAGAGCCGGTCCATCCGCGCCATCGTCAGCGCGTGATGCGTGATGACGAGGAACCGCGTGCCGCTCGACGCCCGCATCTCCTCCAGCATGTCGCAGAACCGCGTCACGTTGGCGTCGTCAAGGGGGGCGTCGACCTCGTCGAGCACGCAGATCGGCGCCGGGTTCGCCAGGAACACGCCGAAGATCAACGCCAGCGCCGTCAGCGTCTGCTCGCCGCCCGAGAGCAGCGACAGCGTAGAGAGCTTCTTGCCCGGCGGCTGGCACATGATCTCGAGCCCCGCCTCGAGCGGATCGTCCGACTCGACCAGCACCAGATCGGCCTGACCGCCGCCGAACAGCGTCTCGAACAGCCGCCGGAAATTGGCGTTCACCTCCTCGAAGGCGGCGAGCAGCCGCTTGCGCCCCTCCGAGTTCAGGCTCGCCACCCCCTGGCGCAGCTTCGCGATCGCCGCCTCGAGGTCCGCCTTCTCCCCCGCCAGCGAGTCGCGCTCGCCCGAGACCTCCCGCGCGTCCTCCTCCGCGCGGAGGTTGACGGCGCCGAGGGCGTCGCGCCGACGGCGAAGCGCGACGATGGCGAGTTCGGTCTCCTCGACCTGCGGGGGTCGGCCGGCATCCACCGACAGCGTCTCGGCCAACGCCTCGGGGCTCGCGCCGGTCTCCTCGGTCAGCCGCTCCGCCGCCGCCGCGGCGCGCCCGGCGGCGGCCTCCAGAAGCGCCTCGGCCCGGGCCCGGTCCTCGCGCGCCTCGCCGGCGGCGCGGTCGCTCTCCTTGGCCGCGCGCGTCGCCTCCCGCAGCGCCGTCTCGCCGACCGCCAGCGCGTCCGCGGCGGCCCGGCTCCGCGCCTCGGCCTTGGTGACGGCGGCCACCAGCGCCTGCCGGCGCGTCTCCAGCTCTCCGGGGGCTGCCCGGGCGGCGGCGAGCTCCTCGGTGGTCTCCTCCAGCCGCGCCTCCAGCTCGGCGATCCGCTGGCCCGCCGCCTCGCGCCGGCGCGCCCAGCCGGCGCGCTCCGTCTCGATCCCGCCGAGGCGCCGGGCCCGACGTTCGCCGGCGCGCCGCGCCTCGTCCGCCGTGCCCCGCGCCTCGGCGAGCGCGGCTCGGGCATGCTGCACCACGCCCTTCGCCGACTCCGCCGCCGCCTTCGCCGCGGCGACGTCCCCGAGGCCCTCGGTCTCCGCCGCAGCCGCCCGCGCCTCCGCCTCGGCCGCCTCCGCCGCCTCGCGCCGGGCCGCGACCGCCTCCTCCAGCGTCGCGAGGCGCCCCCGCCGCAGGTCCAGCTCCGTCTCCGCCCGGCCCAGCGCCTTCTCCGCCGCGGCGAGGCGCGCATCCGCCCGCCGCCGGGCCTCTCGCGCCTCGGTCTCCGCCGTCGCCGCGGCCGAGAGCGCGCCCTTCGCGGCGCCCGCCGTCTCCTTGGCCTCCGAAGCCGCGGCCTCCGCCACCTCCAGCGAGGCCGTCAGGGCCGCCAGCCGGTTGCGCTGCTCCAGCCGCCGCGCCGCCGCCGTCGGCGCCTCGCCCGCCGCCGCGCGCCAGCCGTCCCAGCGCCAGAGATCGCCGTCCCGGCTCACCAGCCGCACCCCGGCGGCCAGCGTCCCGCGCAGCCGCTCGCCCGCCTCGGGCGCCACCACGCCGATCCGCGCCAGCCGCCGCGCCAGCACCGGCGGCGCCGTCACCCGGTCCGCCAGCGGCTCGACGCCCTCGGGCAGCGCGCCGCCTTCGGCGTCGCCCTCCAGCACCTCCCAGCCGGCCGAGCCCGGCCCAGCCTCGCCCGCCAGCAGATCGTCGCCGAGCGCGGCGCCCAGCGCCTTCTCCCATCCCGCCTCGACCTCCACGCGGTCGAGCATCCGGGTCCCGTCGCCGCCCTCCTTCGCGAGCATCCCCTCGAGCGCGCGGACCTCGGCGCGCAGCGCGCTCGCCTCGCCCTCGGCGCCGGCCGAGTCGGCGCGCGCGGACGCCTCGGCCTCCTGCGCCGCGCCCCGCGCCGTCTCCGCCGCGCCGAGCGCCGACTCCGCCGCCTCGGCCTCGGCCCGCGCGGTCCCCACCTCCGCCTCGGCCCGCGCCTGAGCCGCCTGCGTCGCCGGCATCCCGTCGGCCAGCCGCGCGGCCTCGCCCTCCGCCCTGTCCCGAGCGGCCGCAGCCTCTCCCGCCGCCTTCGCCGTCTCCGCCGCGCGCCGTTCGGCGGCCTGAACCCGCGCCGCCAGCCGCGCCGCGTCGCCGGTCAGCCGATCCAGCGCCGCCTCCTCGGCCTCGACCGTCGCGGCCGCCGCCCGCGCCGCCTCCTCGGCTGCGGCCAGCCGTTCCGGCTGCCCGGCCTCGGCCTCGCGCAGCTCGCGCTCCTCGCGGTCGAGCGCCGCTTCGCTCTCGCCCGCGTCGCGACCCAGCGCCCGCTCGCGCTCCAGATCCCGCTCCAGCTGCGCCGCCCGGCCGGCGAGGCGCGCGGCCTCCGCCTCCGCCGCGCGCAGCCGCTCGTCGATCCGCTCGCGCTCCACCAGCGCGCGCTGCAGCACCGCGGCGGCGACGGCCTCCTCCTCGCGCAGCGGCGGCACCGCGGCCTCCGCCGCCTCCTGCGCGCGCGCCGCGGCCTGCGACGCCGCCTCGGTCCGCGCCGCCTCGCCCAGCGCCTGCCGCAGCGCCGTCTCGGCCTCCGCCCGCGCGGCCTCCGCCTCGCGCCAGCGCAGCCAGAGCAGGAGCGCCTCCGCCCGCTTCAGCTCGGCCGCGACCTCCCGGTACGTCGCCGCCTGCCGCGCCTGCCGCGCCAGACTCGAGAGCTGCTGGTCCAGCGACTCGAGCACGTCCGAGACCCGGCTCAGGTTGGCCTCGGCCGAGCGCAGCTTCAGCTCGGCCTCGTGCCGGCGCTGGTAGAGACCGCCGATCCCCGCCGCCTCCTCCAGGATCGCCCGGCGCGCCTTCGGCTTTGCGTCGATCAGCTCCGCGATCCGTCCCTGCCGCACCAGCGCCGGCGAGTGCGAGCCGGTGGAGGCGTCGGCGAACAGCATCCGGACGTCGCGCGCCCGGACGTCCTTGCCGTTGAGCCTGTAGGCCGAGCCGAGGTCGCGGGTGATCCGCCGCGCGATCTCCAGGCTGTCGGCCTTGTTGAACGCGGCCGGCGCGGTGCGGTCCTCGTTGTCCACCAACAGCGAGACCTCGGCCCAAGGCCGCGCCGGGCGGGTGCCGGAGCCTGCGAAGATCACGTCCTCCATGCCGTCGCCGCGCATGGATTTCGGGCTGGTCTCGCCCATCACCCAGCGCAGCGCCTCGAGGAGGTTGGACTTGCCGCAGCCGTTCGGCCCCACCACCCCGGTCAGCCCGGGCGCGATGGGGACCTCCGTCGGATCGACGAAGCTCTTGAAGCCCTGGAGGCGCATCCGGGTGAACTGCATCGCCGCGTCCCCGCCTGACTCGCTCGAAGGAGCATCCGGGCGAGGGGCGGCGCGAGTCAAGCGCCGAGGCTCAAGATATGGGAGAAAGGCCTGCGCCGGGCGCCACATCCGGCGCCCGGCGCCAAGCGCGCTCAGCTCTCGCCGAGCGCCGCGTCGATCGCGTCGGACAGGCTCTCGAAGCTCCAGTCGGCGACTTTCTCGCCGTCCACCACCAGCGTCGGCGTGCCGGTGAGCCTCGGGTCCTCGTAGTATTCGCGATACTGCTCCACGAGCGCGCGCTGCCCGGCCTCGTCGGTCAGGCAGGCCCGGACCTTCTCGTCGCTCAGCCCGGCCTGCCGGCCGTAGCGCGAGAAGGTGTCGAGCAGCCGCTCCGGATCCTCCAGCCGCGACCATTCCTCCTGCCGCTCCAGCAGCAGAGAGATGAAACCGAAATAGCGGTCCTCGCCGCCGCAGCGCGCCAGCATCCCCGCATAGAGGCCCAGCCGGTCGAAATAGACCTCGCGGAACTCCAGCCGTATCTTGCCGGTGTCGATGTAGTCGCGCTTGATCTGCGGATAGACCTCGGTGTGGAAGCTGGCGCAGTGCGGGCATGTCAGCGAGGCGAACTCGATCACCTCGACCGGCGCCTCGGGATCGCCCTGGGTGAAGATCCCGAGCGCCAGCTCCGTCTCCTGAGCCCGCGCCGCGCCGAGGGGCAGCGCCGCCGCCACGCCAGCGGCGCCGATGCCCGCCAGCGCGGCGCGTCGTCCGATGAGCCGTCCCGTCATTCGCCTCGTCCTTCCGTTTGCCTGCGGGCCAGCCAGTTGGCGGCCAGCCGCTCCAGCGCCGCGCGCAGCTCGGGGCTCTCGACTCCCTCGGCCGCGCGCGCGGCGCGCCGCCTCGCTTCGTTCGATAACGCGCAGGATGCGGGGTCGTCGCCCCCCTCCGCCGCCACGCCGCGGTCACTTCCCCGCGAGGCGGAGAGCGCCCGGTCCGTCTGCACCACCTTCATGCGGCTGATCGCGCGGTAGCCGTAATGCGCGTTCACCCGCTCCACGATGCGCGGGCCAAGCATCTCGACCTCCGGCGCCCGCGCCCCGTCGGCGAGCACGATCAGCGTCGCGCCGAAGCCCTTGCCCGCATAGCTGACCTTCACCGGTCGGCACAGCGACGCGAGCTCCGCGCCCGCGATCGCCTCCCAGTCGGTCAGCACCCGCGTCTCGGCGAAGCCCTTGCGCGCCGCGGCCTCGCGCATGGGACCCTTGGCGAAGGCCCCGACCTGGCGGAAGCCGCCGCCGCCGGACGCCCGCGGCGTCGGGGCCGCCTCGGGCGCCGGCCGCGCCGCGGGCGCCCCGGCCAATCCCGAGGCCCTGCCGCCGCCGCGTGCCGCGCCCGCGCCCGGTCCGGCAGGCGGGCGGCGATGCGCCCCGGCCATGCCGCCACCCTGCGGCGCGGCGCCCTGCCGCCGCCCCTTGCCTCGCGCTCCGCGCCCGCCAGACTGCGCCACGACTCCGCGCCTCCCCGCGCCCGAACCCCCGCGCACCATGACGCCCCGCGCCCCAGCCGAAAAGCCCCCATGCCCGCGCCCGATCCCGCCGACCTCCTCGCCTGGTACGACCGGCACGCGCGCGCCCTGCCCTGGCGCGTCCCGCCGCAGGATCGCGCCGAGGGCGTCCTGCCGGACCCCTACCGCGTCTGGCTGTCGGAGATCATGCTGCAGCAGACGACGGTCCCACACGCCGCCCCCTACTTCCTCCGCTTCACCGAGCGTTGGCCGACCGTCGCCCACCTCGCCGCGGCCGAGGACGCGGACGTCATGGCCGCCTGGGCCGGCCTCGGCTACTACGCCCGCGCCCGCAACCTCCTGAAATGCGCCCGCGTCGTGGCCGAGGATCACGCCGGACGCTTCCCGCGGACGGAGGACGCCCTTCGCGCCCTGCCCGGCATCGGCGCCTACACGGCCGCCGCCGTCGCCGCGATCGCCTTCGACCGCCCCGCGACGGTGGTGGACGGCAACGTCGAGCGCGTGATGGCCCGCCTCCACGCCGTCGAAACTCCGCTCCCCGCCGCCAAGCCGATCCTCGTCGCGCACGCCGAGGCGCTGACGCCGCCCGAGCGCCCGGGCGACTACGCGCAGGCGGTGATGGATC
>DATFKM010000102.1:0-15020 GCA_035268645.1 Paracoccaceae bacterium
GGGCGCCGTCGAACTGGGATGCGGTCATGGGGTCTCCTTCCGGGAGGTCGGGAACGGCGGGGTCAGAGCGCGGCCAGCGCGTGCCCGGCCACGCCGACCGCGCCCAGCAGCAGCACCGAGAGCGTCAGGATCGTGCCTGCCACGCGCTGCCAGCCGGGCGCGTCGGCCTGCATGAAGTGCCAGCCGTGGATCAGCCGGCCCGCCGTCAGCGCCACGCCCAGCAGATGCACGAGCCAGGCCGGCGCGCCCATCAGCGCCATCAGCGCGATCAGGATCAGCGCCATCGGCGCGTATTCGGTGAAGTTGGCCATGCCGCGCATGGCCCGGGTCAGCCGCGGGTCGCCGCCGTCGCCGATCGAGATGCGCTCGCGCATCCGGATCCGCACCACGCTCCAGCCGAGCCAGACGAGAATCAGTGCGTTCGACGCCGCGTAAAGGCCGGCGGCGGCGAGGGCGGGGGAAGGCTCGGGCATGGCGGGGAGCTCCGGGAGCGGACGCAGGGGTCGGCGCGCAACCTATCCACGCCGGGCCCGGCGTCAATCGCGGCCGGCCGGCGACGTCGCCGCGGGGCCCTCCCCGGTCGCCGGGACCGACATTGATCCCGGTCAAGGCCGGCGGGGCGGCGCCCGTCGCAGGCTGACGGCACGACCCGGACCGCGTCCTCGGCGCCGAGGGCGCCCCTCGCCGCCACCTCGACGGAGTGCCCGCCATGACGAGGACCTTTCCCCGCAACGTCGGCAAGTTCGACCGCGCCCTGCGCACGGCGCTCGGGATCACGCTGCTGCTCTTCGCGCTGTTCTGCCCCTTCGCCGCGCGGCAGGGCGCGCTGACGGTCTGGGCGTCCGGCCTCGTGGGCGCGGTGCTGCTCGTCACGGGGCTCTCGGGCGGCTGCCTGCTCTACGCGGCCCTCGGCCTCTCGACCCGCAGGGACTGACGCCGCCCCGCGCGTTTCCGGTCAGGACCCGGCGGCGCCCTGCACCGGCGCCGGCGCGGTCCGCGCCACCTCGGGCCGGCTCGGCGGCGGCTCGCCGAACACCTCGCGCGTCGCCGCGTCGATCCGCGCCAGCGCCTCGGGCTCGCGCTCGGCCAAGGCCGCCTCGGCCGGGCCGATCCAGTCGCGGTGCAGCGGCACGGCGTCCTGCTTCCGACCGAGCTGAAGCTGGATCACGTTGGAGTTGCCGAAGGCGAAGGAACACTCGCAGGCGGCGAGATAGAACTCCCACATCCGCGCGAACCGCGCATCGTACATCGCCTCGACCTCGCCCCGCCGCGCCTCGAAGCGCTCGCGCCAGGCCCGCAGCGTCGGCGCGTAGTGGTGGCGCCAGACCTCGGTGTCGAGGTTCCAGAGCCCCGAACGCTCGACCGCCAGCGACGCCTCCGAGAGACGCGGCGCATAGCCGCCCGGAAAGATGTACTTGCTCAGGAACGGGCCCGTGCAGCCCGGCGGCGACATGCTGGAGATGCTGTGGATCAGCGCCACCCCGTCGGGCGCGAGGCAGTCCCGCACCTTCAGGAAATAGGTCTGCAGGTAGCCCACCCCGACATGCTCCAGCATGCCGACCGAGACGACCCGGTCGAAGCGCTCCTCGACCTTGCGGTAGTCGCGCAGCTCGAAGCGCACCCTGTCCGAAAGGCCCGCCGCCTCCGCCCGCGCCCGCGCGACCTCGAGCTGGCGCTCCGCCAGCGTCACGCCCACCACCTCGACGTCGGCCACCGCCGCGAGGTAGAGCGCCATGCCCCCCCAGCCGGATCCGATGTCCAGCACCCGCTGCCCCGGCTCCAGCGCCAGCTTGGCGGCGATGTGGCGCTTCTTGAGCAGCTGCGCCTCGTCCAGCGACTCGCTCCCGTCGCGGAAGTAGCCGCAGGAGTACTGCATGTCCGGATCCAGCCACATCCGGTAGAAGTCGTTGCCGAGGTCGTAGTGATGCGCCGCGTTGCGCCGCGCCCGGAACACCGGATTGTGCTGCACGAAGCGCTTGCTGCGCCTCTCGATCGTGCGCATCAGGATCTGGCCCGCGCTGAGATCGAAGGCCCGTTTGTTGACGAAGAAGAGCTGCAGCAGATCGTAGGCCGTGCCGCCCTCCGGCCCGCGCGTCACCTGCAGCGTGCCGTCCATGAAGGCCTCGGCGGCCTTCAGTTCGGGGTTGAGGGCGATCTTCCAGTCGAGCGCCGGATCGGTGATCCGGATCGCCACCTCGGGGCCGGGCTCGACGCCGCCGCAGAGATGACGGGTTCCGTCCGGGGTCTCCAGCTCGAGGCGTCCCTTGCGGATCGCCTTCTTCAGCAGCCGCGGCAGAATTCTCATGAGCGTCTCCCTTGTCGACCGGAAACCGCGGGCCAGCATAAGACACGAATCCGACACGCGGAAGTCACCACGCGAATCAGCGTCGCCCGCTCGACGCCCTCGACCCGACGCTTCCGACTCAACGTCCCCGACAGCAGGAGGCTCCCATGAACGGCGCAATCTTCATCACCGGCGCATCCACCGGCATCGGCGCGGCCGCGGCCCGCTCCGCCGCGGCGGCCGGCTGGAAGGTCGGCCTCTTCGCCCGCTCCGCCGACAAGCTGGAGGCGCTGGCGGCCGAGCTCGGCGACGCAGCGCTCGCGCTGCCCGGCGACGTCGCCTCGGAAGAGGATCAGGCCGGCGCCGTCGCCGCCTGCGTCGAGGCGTGGGGCGGCCTCGACGCCGCCTTCGCCAACGCCGGCCTCGGCGCCACCGCGCCCGGCACCGAAGGCGGCGAGACCGCCAACTGGCGCGCCATGCTCGACGTCAACGTCTGGGGCGCGCTGCTGACCGCCAAGGCCGCCCTGCCGGAACTCCGGCGCAGCCGCGGCCACTTCCTCGTCACCGGCTCCAACGCCGGCCGGCGGCACATGAAGGGCTCGATCTACGGCGCGACGAAGTGGTTCGTCCGCGGCTGGGCCGGCAACCTCGCGATGGAGATGGAGGAATGGGGCGGGCGCTGCACCGTGCTCTCGCCCGGCATGGTCGACACGCCCTTCTTCGACGATCCCAAGCCCCAGGGCCTGACCGCCGAGGACGTCGCCGCCGCCGTCGTCTTCGCGCTGCAGCAGCCCCGCCGCGTGAACGTCCGCGAAATCCACGTCACGCCCAACCCCGAGGGCGCCTGAGCCCGAGGGCGCCGGCCGGCCCGCCGCTCCGCCTTCCCATCGCGGAGCGCCGGTCCGTCCGGCCCCCGCCTTGTCGTCCCGCGATATGAAAAAATCCTGAACGTCTCCGTCGCTCCGCGTTCAGTCTCCGCGCGCGGCGAATTCCCCCACCGGCATCGTGCCGGAGATCTCGAGCACCAGCTTGCGACGCACCGCCTCGGCGAAGGTGGCCGCCGAATCCGCGGTGATCACGAAGCTCGCCGGCCCGCCGACGATCCGCTCCGCGAACGCCGCCTCGAGGTCGTAGGACGACGGCCGGCCGGAGCAGCTCCGGCACAGCACCGCCAGCCCGTTGATCGTGATGCCCGCCGCCAGCACCTCGGCCCGCGCGCTCTCGATGCTCGGCCCGTTCCAGTTGTTGGCGCTGTCGGCCGAAAGATCGATCACCCGGCGCAGCCCGACCAGATCGTTGTCCTCGATCAGCCCCTTGCCGAACAGCAGCGCCGCGCCGATGGCGTTGCGCCCGTAGGCCTCGCGCGGCGGGCCCGACAACGCCGCGGCGAAGCCCGCGGCGTCCTCGGCCGTCGCGATCACCCGCCACGGCACGACGACGTGCTGGCTCGTCGCGTCCGCCCATTCGACGTAGGTCAGCGCCACCCGCCCGAGGAGGCCCGAGCCGATCGCCCGCACCACCGAGGGGTCGACGATCGCCTCCGCGTAGCCCTCCCGCTGGAAGCGGATCTCCGCGGCGTCGATGGAGCCGGTGGCGTCCGCCAGCAGCACCAGCTCCAGATCCACCTCGGTCTCCGCCGCCGCGGGCGAGACCAGAAGCGCGAGCGCGAGCGCGAGACCCCGGATCATGCCGACCTCCGTTCCGAACCGCGCGAAAGGATGGCGCCGACGGCCGCCGCATCAACCGACGCTTTCGCGAGCCCCGCTTGACCCCTCCGCCGAAGCCGCCGACCTTCCGCCATCGCCGAGGGGGGAGCCGCCATGTCCGAGACCGTGATCGCCCGCCGCTTCCGCGGCCCCAACCACAGCGGCAACGGCGGCTACGTCGCCGGCGTCGTCGCCGCCGCCGTCGGCCCCTCGGCCGTCGTCACCCTGCGCAAGCCCATCCCGCTCGAGACGCCGCTCACGCTCGAGCGCACGGCGGAGGGCGCGCGCCTGATGCAGGGCGCGCTCCTGCTCGGCGAGGCCGCGCCCGATCCCGGCCCCGACGACGCCCCCGGTCCGGTCCCGCTCGACCTCGCCCGCGCCGCCTCCGCCCGGCCCTTGATCGAGGACGCCGCCCACGCCGCCCCGCACTGCTGGGTCTGCGGCCCCCACGCCCCGGCGCACGCGCTGCACATCCGCACCGGCGCCACCGGCCTCGCGCCCGGGGCCGGCCCGCCCGCGGCCGCGGTCTGGAACCCGCAGCCCGAGCACGCCGGCGCGGACGGCCTCGTCGACGCGGTGCATCTCTGGAGCGCGCTCGACTGTCCGTCCGGCGTCGCCGCGATGGCCGCCGGCACGGCGCCGATCGACGCGCAATATCTGCTGCTCGGCCGCATCGCCGCGCGGATCGAGCGTCGCCCGCCCCTCGGCGCGCCCCTCGTCGTCACCGCCCGCGCGGCGGGGCGCGACGGCCGCAAGCGCTTCGCCGAAAGCGCCGTGCACGACGCCGAGGGGAACCGCCTCGCCCTCGCCCGGGCGATCTGGTTCGAGATCGACCCCGCCCGCTTCGAAGGCGTCGTCTGAAACGCGGCCCCCGAAACGCGGTCCCGAAACGCGAAAGGGCGCGGCCCCCGGCCGCGCCCCCTCATCGGCCGGATCGACCCCCCGATCAGGGCTCGATCCAGCCCTTCAGCTCGTTCAGCACGATCGCCTCGATCATCGCGACGTGATCCGGCTCGGCGTTCAGGCAGGGGATGTAGGTGAATTCCTCGCCCCCGGCCTCCTCGAACGCCTCCTTGATCTCCTCGTTGATCTCCTCGAGCGTCTCGACGCAGTCGGAGGAGAACGCCGGCGCCATCACCGCGATCCGCTTCCTGCCGGCCTCGGCCAGCCGCGCGACCTCCTCGACCGTGTAGGGCTGCAGCCACTCCTCCGGCCCGAACCGGCTCTGGACGGTCAGCACCAGCTCGTCATCGGCGAAGCCCAGCCGCTCCCGCAGGAGGCGCGAGGTCTTGGCGCACTGGCAGTGATAGGGGTCGCCCTCCTTCACCAGATACCGCTTCGGCAGCCCGTGATAGCTCGTCACCAGCGCGTCCGGGCGATGCTCGAGCCCCGCATAGGCGGCCTCCACCGACGTCGCCAGCGCCTCGATGTACATCGGATGGTCGTAGTAGGCCGGCACGGTGCGCACGGCCGGCTGCCAGGTCAGCTGCATCAGCGCGCGGAAGAACTCGTCGTTCGCCGTGCCCATCGTCGCGCCCGAATACTGCGGGTAGAGCGGGAAGAACAGGATCCGCTCGCAGCCCGCCTCCTGCATCGCCTTGACGCGGCTCTCGGTGGAGGGGTTGCCGTAGCGCATGCAGAAGTCGACGAGCACGCGGTCGCCGAACAGCGCCGTCATCCGGTCGCTCAGCGCCTCGGTCTGATCCCGCGTGATGGTCAGCAGCGGGCTCTCGTCCTTGTCGGTGTTCCAGATGCCCCGATACGCCTCGCCCGAGGAAAACGGCCGCTTCGAGAGGATCACGAGCTGCAGCAGCGGCTGCCAGATCCACGGGGAATAGTCGATCACCCGGCGGTCCGAGAGAAACTCGTTCAGGTAGCGCCGCATCGACCAGTAATCGGTCGCGTCGGGCGTGCCCAGATTGACGAGCATCACGCCGATCTTCGCCCGCGGCACCCCGGGGTGGTCCGTCGGCGCATGAGCGAGCCGACCTTCGCCGGGGGAATCCATCTCCACGGTGCGCTTCAGCATGCCGGCACGTCCTTCCTGATCCACTGCCCCTCTCTACGCACCCGGCGGCGGTTGGGATCGCCGGCGCGGCGATCAAATCCCGCGCTCCTGCGCCGCAGGCGCCCTAATGGCGCCCGCGGTTCCGGCGGGCAACCCTCCGCGGGACCGGCCCCGATCGCGCCGCGCCCTCAGAGCCGCGAGGGCGGCGGGACCGGCTTCGCCGCGTCGCGCCCGACCACGGTCGTCCATTCCCGCACCCACCAGCGGGTGACGAGCCCTTCGACGACGTAGGGATCCTCCCGCGCGAAGGCCTCGGCCGCGGCGGGCGAGTCCGCCTCGAACAGGATCATCGCGCCGTCCGCCGGGTCCGCGAAGGCGCCGCCCAGCACCAGTTCCCCGCGCGCCAGCGCCGCCTCGATCCGCCGCAGATGCGCGTCCCGGAACCTGCCGCGCCGCTCCGGATAATCCGGAACGTAGTCGTAGAAGAGCATGTAGTGCATCGCCCTCGCCTCCCCGCGTGCGCCGGCTCCACGCCGGCGCCGGGCGCCCGAGACCACCCGGATCATGCCCTCGCCGCAGCCCCCGCCTGCGAGGGGTCGCGACGCCCCCCGCCGGACGGGGCCCGTCGGCCCCGCCTAGCCTTCCTTCCGCCCGTCGGGAAAACGCACGCCCTTCACCGCCCCCGGCTCTCCGGCGACGAAGTCGTTTCGCATGTAGCGCACCATCTCCTCGGTGGAGATCACCTTCGCGACGGTGCTGTTCGCCACCTCCAGCGCGATCTTCTGGTTGGCCGTCGCCGTCGCCACGGCGTCGCCCACCACCACGACGTCGTAGCCGCGGGAACTGCCGGCATAGGCGGTGCTGAGCACGCATTCGTCGGTCCAGAGCCCGACGATGACGATCGTGTCGACGCCCCGCGCCTCCAGCATCCGGTCGAGATACGACCGGCCGTCCGGATCGAAGGTCCAGAACATGTCCAGATGCTTGCCGTGATAGAACCAGCCTTCGGCCCGCTCCGCCCCGGTCGGCGCGATCTCCGACAGCGGCTCGAGGCCCGGCGCGCCGGTGAAGACGTAGGCCGCGTTCTCGGGGTCGTCCGGGTCGAGCCCGCGCGGTCCGTACCAGCGGTCCATGGCGTTGGAGATGCCGTCGTCGAAGCGGCGGCTCCAGGCGCTCCACGCGATGCAGACCCCGTCGCTCTCAGCCCGGGCGTCGCGGAAGGCGCCGACGAGTTCGACCAGGTTCGGCAGGATGCCGCCCGCATAGGACCGATACTCCTCCTGGCAGTCGTCCAGCAGAAGGGCGATCCGACGCGGCCGATCCTTCAGGTCCCAAGCCGCCCAGAACGAGATGGGCGTCCCGTTCGGGCCGTCCGGCGTCGCGCTGAAGTTCGGCATCGGCTCCATGGCGAGCGACTTGTCGCGATGCTCGCACGATCGTTCGAACGCCTCCTTCAAGGTCGGCACGTCGGCGTCCTGATGCTTCATGGCGATGCTCCCCTTCGATCACGGACCGCCGGCGCGACGGACGCGCCGCGGTCGCGAGGGGCGCCCGGCCGATCGCCGGCTTGACGGCACGACCCCCTCGAGACGCAACAACGCGCGCGGCGCGAAGGGTTCCCGCCGGACGGGAGCCGCCTGCCGGCCCGGAGGCGCGGCGTCCCCCTCGCGCGACCCCGGCGCTCAGCTTCGCCCGGCCTTGTCGCCCGCCTTCAGCTCCGGCACCCCCAGCGCGTCAGCCAGCCGCGCGCCGGCCGAGCCCGGACGCTTCGCCTCGGGCTGCCCCGGCCCCGGCGCCCAGCCGGTCAGCGTCACGATCTCGAAGCCGGCGCGCACCCGCCCGCCCTCGGCCGGGAACCGCTCGGCGTAGAGCGCCGCCGCCCGCGCCAGCACCGCCCGGCGCAGCGGCGCCCGCCGCCGCGCGACCAGCGCGTTCGCCTCGCCCATCGCCCTCAGCTCGCGCATCAGCGCCAGCGCGTCGGCGTAGCTCGCCTCGATCCGCTCGGAGTCGGCCACCGGCATCGCGAAACCCGCCCGCTGCAGGAGCGCGCCGAGCTGGCGGATCTCCCCCATCGGCGAGACGCGGGGCGAGAGCCCGCCCGTCTCCGCCGCCTCGGCCTCCGCGAGACAGGCGCGCAGCTCCGCCAGCGTCTCGCCGCCGAGCATCGGCGCCAGCAGCAGCCCGTCCGGCTTCAGCGCCCGGCGCATCTGCACCAGAAGGCCCACCGGATCGTCCGCCCAATGCAGCGTCAGGCCCGAGACGACGAGATCCAGCGTCCCCGCCTCGAACGGCAGGACCTCCTCCGCCGTCACCGGCGCGACCTCGACCGCGCCCACCGCCTCGATCGCGCCGAGCCGCTCGGCCCAGAGCGGCGCGCCCGGCCAGACCAGCCCGGCTCGCGGGAACCGCCGCGGCACCAGCGCAAGCCGGTCCTCGACGCTCTCCAGCGCCGCCTCGTGAAGGAACGCCGTCCCCGGCTCGGGCAGCCCCCGACGGCGCCGGCGCTCCAGCCACAGCGCCCGGTCGAACAGCGGCGGCGGCGAAGCGTCCGATCCCATGCGATGCTCCCTTGGCGCTTCGATCCCGACGCGTTACCTAATCCGGGGGAGCGAGGGACGGAAGGAGCCGCGACATGCGCGCGAGCCGATCCCCCGCGTCCGTCCCCGCCGCGATCGACGCAACCGCGCCCTCGCCCGACGCCCCGGCCCGACCGGCCGCGGCCGTCCCGGCCCGCCCCGAAGCCGGCGGGAACATTCCCCGAACGCTCCCCGAAACCGAGCGGAACGCCCCCCGAACGCCGCGGCGCCTCCTCGCCGCCCTGACCCGCTTCGCCGGCGCCGCCGCCGACGTGCTCTATCCCCCCGTCTGTCTCGAATGCCGGGTCGATCTCGCGACGCCGCGCGCCCTCTGCCCGGCCTGCTGGGCGCAGGCGACGTTCCTCGCCTCTCCGGTCTGCGACCGCTGCGGCGCCCCCGCCCCGGACGTCGCGGGCACCGAGGACGCGCCGTTCTGCGACCACTGTCTCGGCGTCGATCTCGCCTTCTCCCGCGCCCGCGCCGCCCTCCTCTACGACGGCGCAGGGCGCCGCCTCGCCCTCCGCCTCAAGCACGCCGACCGCACCGATCTCGCCCGTCCGGCCGGCGCCTGGATGGCCCGCGCCGGTCGCAAGCTGCTGGCCGACGCCGACGTGCTCGTGCCCATCCCCCTGCACCGACTGCGTTTTCTGGTGCGCCGCTACAACCATGCGGCCGAACTGGCACGCTGGACCGCGGCCGCCTCGGGCGTGCCCGCCGCGCCCGAGCTGCTGCGCCGCGTGCGCGCCACCCCTTCGCAGAAGGACCGCGACCGCGCCGCCCGCGTCGCCAACCTCGCCGGCGCCTTCGCGGTCCCGCACCGCGTCCGCCCGCGCCTCGTCGGCGCGCGCGTCGTGCTGATCGACGACGTCCTGACCACCGGCGCCACGCTCTCCGCCGCCGCCGGCGTGATGCGCGACGCCGGGGCGGCCTCGGTCACGGCCGTGGTCCTCGCCCGCGTTGCGGCGGAGCGCGAGCCGCCTATATCGTGAGGCGTGGAGGGCGAGCGCACATGAAACAGGTCGAGATCTACACCAGCCCCATCTGCGGCTTCTGCGTCCGGGCGAAACGCCTGCTCGACGCCAAGGGCGTCGCCTACGTCGAGCGGGACATCTTCGCCGAGCCCGGCGCCCGGTCCGAGATGACGCAGCGCGCCGAAGGCCGGCGCACCGTGCCGCAGATCTTCATCGACGGCGTCGGCATCGGCGGCTGCGACGAGCTGTTCGCCTTGGACCGCGCCGGCCGGCTCGATCCGATGCTCGCGGCCTGAGCCGCCGCGGCGATGACCCTCCTCGCCGGCCTCGTCCAGACCACCTGCGGCGACGACCCCGCCGCAAACCTGCCGAGGGTCTCGGCCCTGATCCGCGAGGCCGCCGCCGCGGGCGCGTCGCTCGTCTCGACGCCGGAGGTGACCAACATCGTCACCCTCTCCCGGCGCCGGCAGGCCGAGCTTCTGCGCCCCGAGGCCGAGGACGAGACCCTCGCCGCCTTCCGCGACCTCGCCGCCGAACTCGGCGTCTGGCTCCTCGCCGGCTCCCTCGCGCTGAAGGCCGACGACCCGGCCGAGACGCGCTTCGTCAACCGCTCCCTCCTGATCGACGCCTCCGGCGCCGTCCGCGCCCGCTACGACAAGATCCACATGTTCGACGTCGACGTGGGCGAGGGCGAGCGCTACCGCGAATCGGCCGGCTACCGCCCGGGCGACCGGGCCGTGGTCGCGGACACGCCTTGGGGCCGCCTCGGACTGACCGTCTGCTACGACCTCCGCTTCCCCGCCCTTTACCGCACGCTCGCCGAAGCGGGGGCGGAGATCCTGACCGTCCCCTCGGCCTTCACCGTGCCCACCGGCCGCGCCCATTGGGAACCCCTGCTCCGTGCCCGCGCGATCGAGACGGGCTGCTTCGTCCTCGCCCCCGCCCAGACCGGTCGTCACCCGGTCTCCTCCGACGACGCGCGCCGGCGCGTCACGCACGGCCATTCGCTCGCCGTCGCGCCGTGGGGCGAGGTGCTTGTCGACGCCGGCGAGACGCCGGGCGTGAGCGTGGTCGAGCTCGACCTCGCCGATGTCGCCTCGGCCCGCGCCAAGGTGCCGAGCCTCGCCAACGCGCGTCCGTTCGCTCCGCCCGACGTCACGCCCGAGGCCGCCGAGTGAGGCCGCCGCGCCGCCCCCGCGCGCCCGGCGATGCGGCGGGCGCCGCGCGGCCGTGAGCCTCGCCGTCGCCCTCGCCGGGGCCGGGTTCTTCGCACGCGAACACGCCGCCGGCTGGGCCGCCTGTCCCGCCGCCCGTCTCGTCGCCGCCGCCGACCCCGACCTCGCGAAGGCCGAGGCGCTCGCGCCCGGCCACGCCTTCGCCGACGCCGGCGCCATGCTGGAGGCGACGCGCCCGGACCTCCTCGACATCGCCGCGCCGCCCCCCGCCCATGCCGGGCTGATCCGGCTCGGCCTCGCCGCCGGCGTCCGGTCGATCGTCTGCCAGAAACCCTTCTGCACTTCGCTCGCCGAGGCCGCCGCCGTCACGGCGCAGGCCGAGGCCGCCGGCGCCCGCCTTATCGTGCACGAGAACTTCCGCTGGATGCCGTGGTGGCGGGCGATGAAGACGGCGATCGACGAGCGCCTGATCGGCGAGCCGCTCGACGTGACCTTCCGTCTCCGACCCGGCGACGGCCAGGGCCCGGACGCCTACCTCGCCCGCCAGCCCTATTTCCGGGAGATGCCGCGCTTCCTGCTGCGCGAGACCGGCGTGCACCTGATCGACGTGTTCCGCTTCCTGCTGGGCGCGCCCGAGGCGGTGCAGGCCGATCTTCGCCGCCTCAACCCGGCGATCCGAGGGGAGGACGCCGGGCATCTGCGCCTGCGCTTCGCCTCCGGCGCCCGCGCCACGCTCGACGCCAACCGCCTGCTCGACCACGCCGCCCCGGATCCGCGCCGCACCATGGGCGAGGGGATCGCGGAAGGGACCGCCGGCGTCCTCGCCTTCGGCGGCGACGGCGTCCTGCGCCGCCGCCGTTTCGGGAACCGGGAGGGCGAGCCGGTCGCCGCGCCGCCGGCCGGCCCCGGCTTCGGCGGCGGCTGCGTCGCCGCCTTCCAGACCGCGGCGGCCGAGGCCATCGCCGGCGACGCGCCCTTCGGCACCGAGGCCCGCGCCTATCTGGAGGTCCTCGCCCTCGAAGCCGCGGCCTACGACTCGGACGCCGCGGGCGGCGCCTGGACGCCCCCCGCACCGCTTCCGGCGACGATGCCCTCTTGATCTCGCGGCGCATGCGGTATATGAATGGAAATTGAACAAGGGGTCCGCGGCGGAATCGCCCACGATCCCCGAATCGACGGGGGCGCCGCCCAGGCGCTCCCTCCGCGCCAAGGCGCGGCGGCCAGCGTCACTTCGGGAGTTCGCGTCATGAACATCGGACAGGTTTCGGCCCTCAGCGGGCTGCCCTCCAAGACGATCCGCTACTACGAGGAGATCGGCCTCGTGAGCCCGGGGCGGGGCGAGAACGGCTATCGCCGCTTCGACTCGATGGACGCGCACAAGCTGGCGTTCGTCGCCCGCGCCCGCTCGCTCGGCTTCGGCATCGAGGAATGCCGCCAGCTGCTCGAGCTCTACGAGGACCGCTCGCGCGCCAGCGCCGACGTCCGCCGCGTCGCGCAGGACCACCTCGACCGGATCGACCGCAAGATCCACGAGCTCGAGGAACTGCGGCGCACCATCGCCAGTCTCGTGGAGGCCTGCCGCGGCGACCAGCGCCCGGACTGCCCGATCCTAGCCGACCTCGCGGGCCTTCGCTCCGCCGCCGAATAGGGCGGCGGGCGCCTCAGGCGCAGCCCGGCGGCGGCCCCGCCTCGCGCTCGGCCTCGACCAGCGCCGCGAGGGTCGCCTCGTCCACCGCGCCCGAGACCGCAGTGCGCCCCACCACCAGCGCCGGCGTGCCGATGAAGCCGAACAGCCCCGCCAGCCCGCGGGCGTCGGCCAGCGCCCGGTCCACCTCCGGCGCGTGCATGTCCGCCGCCAGCCGCGCCGCGTCCAGCCCCAGCCGGTCCGCGAGGTCGCGCACGAACGCCTCCGTCGGCACGAAGCCGCCGGTCCCGAGCGCATCGTGGAACTCGCGGTAGGCTCCCTGCCGCCCCGCCGCCAGCGCCGCCCGCGCCGCCGCCTCCGAGGTCTCGCCGAACAGCGGCCATTCGTGCCATGCGATGCGCACCCCGCCGCCCGTCTCCAAGGCCTCGAGCCGCCGCGCCAGCACCCGGCAATAGGGGCAGTAATAGTCCGAGAACGAGGCGATCGGCACGACGCCCTCCTCCGTCGCCCCCCCGAACAGCCGCGCGCAGAGATCGCCGAGCAGCACCGGCTCCGCCGTGCGCGGCGGCTTCGGCCCGGCGTCGAGCCCGACCAGCACGCCGGCCCCCCCGGTCGAGACCCCGCCCCCGGCCGCCAGCCGCCGGAACCCCGGCGGCGTCTCCAGCGCCTCGAACTCGAGCCCCGCCGGCAGCAGCGAGCGCAGCAGCGGCCCCGCGTTCACGATCGCCGCGCCGCCGAGGATGACGCCGCCCCAGATCAGCCGCCGCCGCCACGGCGAGGCGGGCCCCGCCCCGCTCATCGCGCGGCCTCGTCGCGGCGCGTCAGCTCCGCCTGATGGGCGCGTTCGCGCTCCGGCCAGGTCGACTTGATGAAGGCCAGCACGTCGCGGATCTCGGCGTCGCTCAGCCACTCGCCGAAGCCGGGCATGTCGCTCTCGTAGCCGCCGCCGACCACCGCCGCGGTGCCGAGGCTGGTGATCGCGAACAGCACCCGGTCGGGATGGTGCCAGGTGTGACCGCTCGCGTCGTGCGGCGGCGCCGGCAGGCGCCCGTTCGGCAGGGGCGTGCGCCAGTCCGGCGCCCCCTCGAGCGCCGCGCCGTGGCAGGCGGCGCATTCCTCGGCATAGATCGCCTCGCCCCGGGCGAGGTCGGGCGCCGCCCCGGCCGGTCCGCCGGGCCGGAGCAGCCAGGCGCCGACGCCCGCGGCGACGAGGACGGGAACGCCGATCAGGGCCGCGCGGGCCCCGCGCGGAGGGGATCGTCGGGTCATGGCTTCGGCTTTCGGGCTCGACGTCGGAAAGGGGGAGGAATCAGGCGCGTCCCGGCCCCTTCGGCGGCGCCGGCTCCGGCGCCTCGTCCCGGCCGGGGCCGGGCGGCTCGGCCATGCCGCGCCAGGCCGTCTCGCGCTCCGGCCGATCGGCGCCCGGCGCCTCGCGGCAGAGACCGCAGGCCACCGCGACGCAGCTCGCCTCGCAGGGCGCCGCCGTGTCGCCGGCGGGGCAGCCCGTCTCGCACGGCCCCATCTCGGCCCCGTGCACCACGTCGCCATGCGCCGACGGCGGACCCTCGGCCACCGAGAGGCCGAGCCCGGCGACGAGGGCGACGAGGGCGACGAGGGCGACGAGAACGGGGATCAGGACGGCGAGGCGCATGCGTCGAAACCTGCGCCGCGCCCCGCCCGATGTCCAGCGCCGCGGCGCCGCCCCTGCGGCGGCGCGACGCGCCCCTCGCGACCTCTTGACCTTCCCCTTGCTGGAAGCCCCATCTTCGCCTCGAAAAGGAGATCCCCCTGCCATGCCCGACGGTTCCGCCCGCGCCTACGACGCCCTCGCCGCCGATCGCGTCGTGCTCGACGTCCCCATCTCGGGCATGACCTGCGCCGGCTGCGCCGCGCGGGTCGAGCGGGCGCTGAACGCCGCCGAGGGCGTCGCCGGGGCGGCCGTCAATTTCGCCTCCGCCCGCGCTCGCGTGGTCCTCGACGATCCCGCCGCCGCCCCGCGCGTCGCCGAAACCGTGCGCGACGCCGGCTACCACCCCGCCGAAGGCCGCCTGACGCTCGCCGTCAGGGGCATGCACTGCGCCTCCTGCACCGGGCGGGTGGAGCGCCGGCTCGCGGCCGTCCCCGGCGTGCTCGACGCGACCGTGAACCTCGCGACCGAGACCGCGACCGTCCGCGTCCTCGGCGAGGCCGCCGACCGGCGCGACGCCCTGCTCGAGGCGGTCCGCCGCGCCGGCTTCGAGCCCGAGCTGCGCGAGGACCGCGCGGCCGCCGGCGCCGCGGAGCAGGCCCGCGGGGCGGAGACCCGCGCCCTCGGCCGCGACGCGCTGATCGCCGGGCTGCTCGCGCTCCCCGTCATGCTCATGGAGATGGGCGGCCACCTGATCCCCGGCCTCCACCACGGGCTCGAACAGACGCTCGGCGCCGGCAACCCCTCGCGCCTCGCCTTCGCGCTCACCGCCGTCATCCTGATCGGCCCCGGCCGGCGCTTCTACGTCGCCGGCGCGCGCACCCTCGCCCGCGCGGCCCCCGACATGAACGCGCTGGTGATGCTCGGCACCGGCGCGGCCTTCGGCTTCTCCGGCGTCTCCACCTTCGCGCCGGGCGTCCTGCCCGCCGGAACCGCGGCGACCTATTTCGAGGCCGCCGCCGTCATCG